>NCET01000395.1:0-3855 GCA_002280815.1 Flavobacteriales bacterium 32-34-25
AGTTGCTCTACCAGAAGACAATGTTCTTAATGTTGTAACATAACCAAACATTTCTGATAAAGGCACATCTGCTTTAATAGTTTTAGCACCATTTCTATCACCCATGTCATTCACCTGACCTCTACGACGGTTAATATCACCCACGATATCTCCCATGTTTTCTTCTGGTGTAATAACTTCCATTTTCATGATTGGCTCAAGAATTACAGCTCCAGCAGCTTTAGCCACTTCTCTATAACCCATTCTAGCTGCTAATTCAAAAGAAAGTGCATCAGAATCCACCGGGTGGAAAGATCCATCTAACAAAGTTACTTTCAAACTATCTACTTGGTATCCTGCTAAAGGACCAGTTTTCATAGCCTCACGGAAACCTTTTTCTACAGAAGGAATATATTCTTTTGGTACGTTACCACCTTTTACAGCATTGATAAATTGTAATCCAACTGGAACCTTACCATCAACTTCATCTGCTGGCTCAAGTAAAAATACGATATCACCGAATTTACCACGACCACCTGATTGTTTCTTGTAAGTTTCTCTATGTTGAGCAGATTTTGTAAATGCTTCTTTGTATTCAACTTGAGGCTCACCTTGGTTTACTTCAACTTTGAATTCACGTTTCATTCTATCAACTAAGATATCTAAGTGAAGCTCACCCATACCAGAGATAATAGTTTGCCCTGAAGCCTCATCAGTTCTAACTGTAAACGTTGGATCTTCTTCAGCTAATTTAGCTAAAGCCATACCCATTTTATCTACATCAGCCTTAGTTTTAGGCTCAATAGCAATACCAATTACCGGCGCAGGGAACTTCATAGACTCAAGGATAATTGGGTGTTTTTCATCACACAATGTATCTCCAGTTTTGATATCTTTAAATCCAACAGCAGCTCCAATATCTCCAGCCTCAATATATTCGATTGGATTTTGTTTGTTAGCATGCATTTGGTAGATACGAGAAATTCTTTCTTTATTTCCTGAACGAGTGTTCAAAACATAAGAACCAGCATCCAATCTTCCTGAATAAGCACGGAAGAAAGCCAAACGACCTACGAATGGGTCAGTAGCAATCTTAAATGCTAAAGCAGCGAAAGGCTCTTTCACATCTGGCTTACGCAAGATTTGAGTTTGATCTTCCTCTAACAATTCAGCATCATCAGGATGAATACCTGTAATACCTTCTTTATCCATTGGAGATGGCAAGTATTTACATACTGCATCTAACATGAATTGAACCCCTTTATTTTTGAAAGAAGAACCAGCAATCATAGGAATGATAGCCATATCCATAGTTGCAGCTCTTAACGCTTTATTGATTTCGTCTTCCGTGATAGAATCTGGATTTTCCATGTATTTATCAAGCAAGTTCTCATCATAATCAGCAACCGCTTCAATAAGGACCAAATCAACAACACCTCTGAAATCATTTTCCTCACCAATTGGCAAAGTAATCGCAACAGCGTTTGATTTCAACATATCTCTTACTTGTTGACAAACTGCCAAAAAGTTAGATCCTTGACGGTCCATTTTATTTACGAATCCCATACGAGGAACTCTATATTGATCAGCAAGTCTCCAGTTAGTCTCTGATTGTGGCTCAACACCATCAACAGCAGAAAACAAGAAAACCAAACCATCAAGTACACGTAAAGAACGGTTTACCTCTACAGTAAAGTCAACGTGTCCAGGAGTATCAATAATATTAAAGTGGTATGGCAATGTTTCTGGCAAAGCTTTACCTTGCTCAGTTGGAAAATTCCACTCACAAGTTGTTGCAGCAGAAGTAATAGTAATACCTCTTTCTTGCTCTTGAGCCATCCAGTCCATTGTTGCAGCACCATCGTGCACTTCACCAATTTTATGTGATTTACCTGTATAAAAAAGGATACGCTCAGTTGTTGTTGTCTTACCAGCATCAATGTGAGCAGCAATTCCTATGTTTCTTGTATATTTTAAGTCTCTAGCCATTTCTTACGAATTAAAATCTAAAGTGAGAGAAAGCTTTATTAGCCTCTGCCATTTTGTGAGTATCCATTCTTTTCTTAACAGCCGCTCCTTCTTCTTTAGCCGCAGCTAAACATTCTGAAGCTAACCTTTGTGCCATTGACTTTTCGTTTCTTCTTCTAGAATAAAGTATCAACCACTTCATTGCCATAGAAATTTTTCTGTCTGGACGAATTTGCATTGGAATTTGAAATGTAGCTCCACCAACTCTACGACTACGTACTTCTACGTGAGGCATAACGTTTGTCAAAGCATCTTTCCAGATTTCTAATGAAGTTTTCTCGTCATTTTGCTTCTTAGTTTCAATGATATCAATTGCATCATAAAAAACTTTAAAAGCTGTAGATTTTTTACCATCCCACATTAAGTTATTCACAAAACGCGTTACCAGTTGATCATTAAATCTTGGATCTGGTAAAAGTGGTCTCTTTTTTGCCGCTCTTTTTCTCATGTCTTTTTTTTAATAAAAAGTTTAGGTCATCCGCTAAATGTTATGCGCTATGGATTTTTACTTACGTCTCAACCCCAACCCTTAACTCCTAACCTCAAACTCTTAACGTTTTAAATTACTTTTTTGCTTCTTTTGGGCGTTTAGCACCATACTTAGATCTTCTTTGCGTTCTTCCTGCTACTCCTGACGTATCAAGCGCACCACGAACGATGTGGTATCTAACTCCTGGTAAATCTTTTACCCTTCCACCCCTAACTAATACTATCGAGTGCTCTTGTAAATTGTGTCCTTCTCCAGGGATGTAAGCATTCACCTCATTACCATTTGTCAAACGTACACGCGCTACTTTACGCATTGCAGAGTTTGGTTTTTTTGGTGTAGTAGTGTAAACACGCGTACAAACCCCTCTTCTTTGAGGACAAGAATCTAAAGCAACCGATTTACTCTTCTTAGTTATCTGAGTTCTTCCTGTTCTTACTAATTGTTGAATTGTTGGCATAATTAATACTAAAAATTATTATGTAAATTTAATTCCCGCTTTTTACGGGGTTGCAAATGTATAAATTATTTTTTACTCTACAAATGTTAATTCATTAATTTTCAACCTAATTATCATCTTTCTAAAATCAACAAAAAAATCACAACAACTCAAACTTTCACAAATTATAGCAACCATATCAAAAAAGAACGAAAAATAATTAGGATATTTAACAAATATTTAAGATTTTTACTACTAAGAACCCTAATTCGACATATTTAATGAAACCAAAATTCATTGCGTTATTATCATTTCTACTAATGATATTAACAACAGCTCTTTCTTATTCACAAGAAAGAAACGTAACAGGTACTGTATTAGACAATACAGGCCTCCCGCTACCAGGAGCTAGCGTATTAATTAAAGGCACACAATCTGGAACACAAACAGATTTTGACGGCAAATTCAATATCAAAGCTACAGCATCGCAAACGCTGATTTTTAGCTACATTGGTATGAAAACACAAGAAAAACCCGCTAACACTACAACAATTACGGTAACACTCCTAGGAGACGCTGTTGAACTCGAAGGAGTGGTAGTTACTGCTTTCGGGATTAAAAGAAACCCTAAAGATTTAGGATACTCTGTTACTTCTATAAAATCTGAAGAAATAACCGAAAATTCCGAACCCGATTTAATTCGTTCTCTTTCAGGAAAAGTAGCAGGTGTTAATGTAAATATTTCTAGTGGAGTTGCAGGAGCTGCAAATCAAATAACAATTAGAGGAACTAACACTTTTACTGGGAATACTCAACCCTTAATAATTGTAGATGGTATTACCTATAATAATACTTCCGTAACCACATCCAATCAATCTACCGGAGGCGGTGCTTACGAATCAGCCCTTTCTACTTTAGACCC
>NCET01000395.1:3869-6287 GCA_002280815.1 Flavobacteriales bacterium 32-34-25
AACCTTCCAGATTACCAAAACAAATACGGTGCAGGTGCTAATTTCAAATACAGCGAAGGATCTAATGGATCGTGGGGTCCTGCTTTTGGAAAAGCGGGAGTCGTTTACAATCTGAATGACGATGGAACAATCCCAACATGGGCTACTGTTCTTGAAGTTGCTCCAGAACTAGGTCCAACAGTTCCTTATGTTGCCAAGCCTAATAATGTAAAAGACTTATTCCGCACTGGACTTGTTGTAGACAACACACTAGGATTTAACTACACGGGACAAGATGGTAGTTTCAACACCACTATTTCAAATTTAAATCAAGACGGTTACATTCCATATAATACATACAACAGAACTTCCATCTCTATTGGTGGAAATTTTAACCTTTCGGAAAAATTTACTGTAGGTGCTAACATGAGCTTTTCAGACACGAAACAAGTGGGTGGTTTCTTTGGAGACGATTCATTCGCTGACGAGGCTGCAGCTCCTTCATTTGCAAGAACCTTATTCATTGCCAGAAACTGGGATTTAAACCTTCCTTTCGAAAATCCAACAACTGGAAAATCGGTAACACCAAATGGAAATCAATTTGACCACCCAATGTGGTCATGGAAACACGATCAAATCACCACGAATACTAACAGAACTGTAGCCGGAGTAAATTTAAATTACAAATTCAACGAACACATTTCGGCTTCGTATCGAATGGGATACAACAAATACGACCTGAATCGTAATGAAGTTCGAGACATTGGTTCAATTGCTTATGGAGGAATTGGAGTTTTAAAAACCGAAAACTTCACTAATGAAGATATAGAATCTACATTTTTAATTAATTTCAACTACCAATTATCCAAAGACATTGGATTAGCTGCCATTTTAGGAAATAACATTCTACAAACTAAAACCAGCACTACAAGTTACCTTGGAAAAGAATTCATAGTTCCAGACATTTTTACAATGCGAAATGTAAAAAATATTTCAAGTCTTTATGATGAAGGAGACATCAAACGAAATGCTGGAATATTTGCCGACCTTACTTTCTCTTACAAAGATTTCTTCTTTATAAATGCCACGGGACGCAATGACTTCTCTTCAACTTTACCAGTCAAAAACAACTCTTATTTTTATCCATCTTTAAGTGGTTCTTTTATACTAACTGATGCTTTAAATTTAAAAAGCGACATCCTTACATTTGCTAAACTTCGTGGAGGCTATGCTAAAGTAGGTAATGATGCTGCTGCCGAATTTTTAAATTCAACTCTACTAATTGGTGATGCTTACAATGAAAATCCTGTAATAGGAAATAATGTTTTCCTATCAGATCAAAACATAAAACCAGAATTCACTCAAGAATATGAAATTGGTGCTGATTTAGAATTCTTCAACAGACGCATTGCTCTAGATTTTAGTTTGTACAAAAAAAGCACTACAAATCTAATTACCGAAGTTAGTGTACCTGTATCAAGCGGTTATCTAAACCTTAATACCAATGTAGGGGAAATGAAAAACAAAGGAATCGAGATTGGCTTAACACTTGTTCCTATCAAAACCGAAGATTTCAAATGGACACTATACTCTACTTTTACCAAAAACGAAAACGAGGTAACCAAAATTGCGGAAGGACTGGATAGAGCACCAATAGATATTGACCAAATAGGACATATCATAGAAGGGGAAGCTTTTGGCACTTTTTACGGAACAAAATTTGCCAGAGACAGCGAGGGTAATTATCTAATTGATCCATCAAGCGGAGGAATCATTGCAGATGTAACTCCTGGAATTATTGGCGATCCAAATGCCGATTTCAAAATGAGTTTTATCAACACCTTCAAATATAAAAACATCAGTTTAAGAACTCAATTTGACTGGAAACAAGGGGGCGATATTCACTCTACCACAATTGAAAGCTATTTAGGAAGAGGAGTAACTAGAGACACTGAAAACAGAGAAGGTACTTTCATTATCCCAGGTTATCTTGGTAATACCGATGGAACTCCAATACTAGATACTAATGGAGATAAAATTCCAAACACAACTCAATTAACTATGAATGATTTGTATTTCTCTCCTGGAACAAACGGAAATACATTTGCTATAAACAGTGTTGACGAAGCCACAGTATACGATGGAACAGTCTTTAGATTAAGAGAAATCAGTTTAACTTATGATTTCCCTTCTCAACTATTAAAGAGATCATTCTTAAGCAAAGCGAGCCTAAGCGTATTAGGTAGCAACCTTTGGTATTTTGCCCCAAACGTACCTAAATACACTAATTTCGATCCTGAAGTAAGCAGTTTTGGTTCTAGCAGACTTCAAGGAATTGAAGCTACAGCAGCACCTACAGCAAAAAGACTAGGATTAAAATTAAACCTAACCTTCTAAAAAGAACATCATGAAATCGCTAATAAAAATAAAAAACAATAC
>NCET01000396.1 GCA_002280815.1 Flavobacteriales bacterium 32-34-25
ATGCCCGATACTTGGGGACGGACTTTAATGAAACGCAGAGAAGTACAGCTTGCAAGGGAAAATAACGAAAAACCAAAAACACTCTACGATATTGATTTTCTTTTAGGTGTGTATGACGAAAGCCGTATGGGAGCATTGCGTTTTAAAACAGATCCCAATGGAGATTTCTTAGACAATAATAAAACCACTTCTACCCCACCCTGGTCCTCTATTCGAGAATTACAAAATGCGGCATCTATTTTCGAAAATGACAACGACAATGAAGAGGTCAATAAATGGTTAACAGTACTTATGGCTCCAGGTTCTTCATTAGGTGGAGCAAGACCTAAAGCTAATATTTTAGACAGCGATAAAAGTCTTTGGATTGCCAAATTCCCTTCTAAAACAGATACCATAGACAAAGCAGCCTGGGAGTTTTTAGCTTATCAATTAGCTATCAATGCAGGAATTAACATGGCTGCTTGCCATATAGAAAAAATCACAGGCAACCATCATACTTTTTTTACCAAACGCTTTGATAGAGAGAATGGAAAACGTATCCATTTTGCATCAGCAATGACCATGACAGCCAATAATGAAGATACAATTCGAGATTATCAGGCAAGCTATTTAGACATTGCTGAGTTTATCAGTAATCATGGAGCAAATGTCGAAGCTAATCTACACCAACTATGGCGAAGAATTGTTTTTAATATTGCCATTTCCAATACTGACGACCATTTAAGAAATCATGGCTTCATACTGATAAAGGAAGGCTGGATACTATCACCTGCATATGACCTTAATCCATCTATTGACAAAGACGGCTTAGCTTTAAACATTGATATGGATAATAATGCACTAGATTTTGAATTAGCAAAAAGCGTGGGCGAATATTTTCGTTTGAACAAACAACTAATGGAAATTATTATACAGGAAGTTCTTCAAGCAACAAGCAACTGGAAAACAATAGCCAAAGAAATAGGGATTTCAAGAAGCGAACAGGAGTTGATGAATAAAGCGTTTAATTCTTAAAAAACATCTGTGGTAGAAAATTTAAAAGTACTTAAGACACTATCTAAAAGTGCCAAAAGGACACTATCCTAAAAACACAAACCGCTAAACGCTAAATTCAATATTTGTAATCATACTGAATATTTATTGCTTATTTTCATTAAGTATTTTTTCTATTATAGCCGTATCGTACAAATAAATATCTCCCAATTTAGTATATGGCAGCACTCCTGTTTGACGGTATTTAATAATAGTATTATTTGACAGTCCAAATATTTTCTTTAAATCCTCATTCCTGTAGTACCGAACAGACTTTTTTAGATCTTGACCTTTAATCTTAAAATCAATTTTTTCTAATCGGGCATACAATGGATCTAACAATTGCTTAATTGCCACTATATAAGAGATTTTATCTTCTTTAGTTTGTTTAGACATGATGAAAAGTTTTAACGTAATAAAAATTAAAAATAATTCATTTTGAAATTTCAAGGCTAAAAGCTATCTAGCTGCTACTTTTTCTCTTCGCCTTTGGAACATCCAAATAATTTTATCCAAAAATCTTAATTGTTTTTCTCCATAGGTAAACCCTTTAGATTCGGAAAATTGTTTACTAATGGTGTCTATTTTAGTCTGCAAGCCCGCATCCCCACTATAGGTAAAATTCTCTTCGATGAACTGCTGCATTTTGCTTCTATTATACTTTTCTCTTTTATCATCAAAAAATAAAATATTCTCATCCATCAGAATGTAAAAAAATTGCGCCAAATCACTTTTATTGAAGCTCGAAGAGCATTTCTCCTTTACCAAATGATTTTGAGATCTATCATTAAGTTTATGGATATAAAAGTTCTCTTTTAGCAACAACTCGATCCACTCTATCTTTTCACCCAGATTCACTACTGCATCAGGGATTTCGTCATAGGTTAATTTTTTCATAGTCCTGTCACTTTACATATTAGACTTGCGATTCATATAAAGATCATTGAAAATAAATCTTACTCCTTTGATTGTTTTTAAAAGAAGGCTCATACCTGATATACCCATATTCACTTAATTCCTTTACACATTTATGATAGGTGTATGGTGCAGATATCTTAGCAATAGGCATGATTTCATAACTAAATGCCTCAATGGGATTAATAAACCCCTTATCCGTTCTAAACTGCAACAAAGCGGCATAGATACCAATATGCGTAATACTGATTCTAAAATCGTTTTCAATTGCTGAAAAGAAATGTGATAAAGGGTTTATCGTTTCCATTAGTATCTAAATTGAATTAGACTGTTTTTTTCTTCTTTTTTTTTCTTGGGGTACTTCTGGGCCATCAGTATCATCACTTTGGTTTTGCTTTTTAGCCTCTTGTTTAGCCGACTTAGTTTCTCCTTCAGTCTGCTTTTCCTCTTTAGACTGTCGGTTATCGATGCGCTTCATATTGGAATCGTAAACATTGATGGTTTTGAATTGAGGATTGGCTTCAACATATTGCTTGATTTCATTTCCGTCTTTTACGAAAGTAACCGATTGGCGATTCCCTTTTTTGATGGAATCCATAAGATCTTCTTTGTACTTGGGTGTCTCCAGTTCTTTAATCGGATGCTTGGATAAAGCATTTTCAAGATCGTATCCATAATTTTGATGATATTGATTCAACTTA
>NCET01000397.1 GCA_002280815.1 Flavobacteriales bacterium 32-34-25
TTTTCAGTCTCAAACAAAACGTTAGTTGTTAAATCACTTATCTGCTTCATCTTCCTAAAATAATTATGGTGCAAATTTATAGAATTAAAATCGATTTCACTACTAATTAAGACTTATTTAAAATAACAACTATGGCTTTTAGCGTTAAATTTTGAGCTTTTTTTGTTGTTTATAAAAGAAAATGGTAGTTCTTTTTTAATTCTAAAATTCCATCATTATAAAACATTTAAAAGGAAACCAAAAAATAACTTTTTGCTATCCTTAGATAAAGCTTTATTTTTGCACAAATACAAACCTTCCACTTGAAACAAATTCAATTTAAAAACACCAACATTTCTTATACCGATTCCGGCAAAGGAACGGCTATTGTCCTATTACACGGTTTTTTGGAAAACCAAACCATGTGGGGTGCTTTTGTGCCTGAATTTTCTAAAAAATACCGCGTTATCACCATTGATTTATTGGGTCATGGTGAAACCGATTGTATGGGCTATGTTCACTCCATGGAAAACAATGCCGATGTGGTTCATGCAATTTTAGCTGAACTACGTATTCGAAAAGCCATTTTTGTTGGGCATTCTATGGGTGGTTATGTGGCTTTGGCTTTCGCCGAATTGTATCCGGATTACATCAAAGGATTGGTTTTACTAAACTCAACTTCCAGAGCCGACAGCGACGAAAGAAAAGCAAATCGAGATCGCGCCATTAAAGCCGTAAAACAATCTTTCACTAATTTTATCTCACTTTCCATTGCCAATTTATTCAGTGAAGAAAACCGCGAAAGATTTCAGGACAAAATAGAATTGGTAAAAAAAGAAGCTTTAAAAACACCTTTACAAGGTATTGTTGCCTCACTGGAAGGGATGAAAATCAGGATGGATAGAGAAGTGTTATTACATTTAACTCAATATCCAAAAATGCTGATTCTGGGAGAAAGAGATCCCGTTTTACCTTATGAAGAAACCAAAGAACAAATTGAAGAAACAGCCGTTCAATTAATCACTTTTCCTGACGGACACATGAGTTCTATTGAAAACAAAATTGAATTGACTTCTGTTTTATTGGATTTTTTTAAGAAGATTTAAAACCAAACTTTGTGTTTTTTGTGTGTCACCCTGAGCTTGTCGAAGGGCTTTGCGTAAAAACTTTGTAAACTTTTCGGTTAAAATCACCGCAGTTTACTCAAATTAACACAGATTTAATCTTAGTGCGCTTTGCGTAAAAACTTTGTGTCCTTTGTGTTTAAACTTTTTCTACAAATGACTTTTCTTGATCTAAAATTTCTTTCAACAAAATCACAATTTGTCCCAGATAATTAGCCATTATTTCTGGATTAATAATTTGCTGAACGTCTTTGTCTTCTTTAAATTGAAATGGTAAAAACCCTGATTTTAGATTTTTAAACGAAATGATTCCAGCTTCTATTGATTTTCCGTTAGTTTCAAGTTCATACATAAACGCATAAGCCAAAACCTGAATAATTTTATCGTTTTTAAGTTCCTGAGTCAATCCGTTCCATGTTTTAAGACCAACACTTGCTTTTTCGACTTTTCCTGTCTTATAATCTATAATTCGGATGATTCCGTTGCGTTCTTCAATTCGATCGACATTTCCTTTTATCAACACCGGAAAAGGCAAATCGGGATGATTGAGCTCGCGTTTAAATGTTTCCTCCAAAGCGATAATTTTAATCGCATCTCCAGCCTTAACGCATTCCAATTCTACTTTCAGAAAATTAAAAACATTCCTTTTAGCCACTTCAAAAGCCAAAAGATTGCGTCCCTTTTTGATTTCACCTTCCTTATAAACAATTTTAAACTGCTTTAAAACCTCGGCATCAATCAGTTTAAAACAGTTATCAATATCCGATTCTGATATAAATTTACCGATAAATGGTTCATATAAAGCTTTTAAAGTTTCATGAATTATGGTTCCTAAAGTATTCAAAGCGATATTTTCTTCGACTTCTTCAACTTCACGAATTCGCAATATTTTTTGGAAATAAAACTGAATTGGATTTCGAATATAACTTGTCAAAGCCGAAGGAGAAAATCCTTCTTCAGCAATTTTTTTCAAACGCTCCATTACCGCTGGCGATTTTTCTATCACCATTGGAGTATATGCCGTTTCTGGTAGAACGGCGTTGTAAATTTCGTGCGACAAATTATGATTGCGTTGTTTTTCGACTTCTAACTGCGTAATAAATCTACTTTTTTCACCCGCATCGAGTCCTTCACTTTCCGTATTATACAACAAATAAATATTCTTGGCACGCTGTAACAAATGATAAAAATGATAGGTATAAATAGCATCTTTTTCTTTAAAAGTAGGCAAGCCTAACTCACGTTTTACATCATAAGGAATAAAAGAATTTTGTGATTTTCCGGCCGGAAATTTTCCTTCGTTCATTGAGGTTACAATTACGGTATCAAAATCCAAAACCCGACTTTCTAAAACTCCCATGAATTGCAATCCGTTTAATGGCTCTCCTTCAAAAGAAACCTCAGCCAAATCGATTACTTGTTTATAAATAGCATGTAAGGTTTCGATTTTATCGATATGTTGGTGTTTCGAATAATAATTGATTAGCTTATTTATTACTTTAAAAATGGCAAAAACAAAAGCTTTGGTA
>NCET01000398.1 GCA_002280815.1 Flavobacteriales bacterium 32-34-25
TCCTGATTTATTTTCTTATCCTTTTATTCACATGACTGGACATGGAAATGTAGTTTTTAGTGAATCGGATGTGGTTAATCTTCAAAAATATTTAAAAGCTGGTGGTTTTTTACATATTGATGATAATTACGGAATGGACGAATACATTAGAAAAGAAATAAAAAAAATATTTCCGAATAAGGAATTAGTCGAAATTCCTGCTACTCATGCTATTTTTCAAAAACCCTATCTTTTTGCAAACGGATTACCTAAAATTCATGAACATGAAGGCAAACGTCCACAAGCTTTTGGAATTTTTATTGACAATAGATTAGTGCTATTTTATACTTTTGAATCTGATTTAGGCGATGGCTGGGAAGATACCGAAGTGCATAATGATCCTATTGCTGTACGCGAAAAAGCATTGAAAATGGGAGCCAATATTATTAATTACATCTTTAAAAACTAAATTCAAGTGCAATTAAAACACGAAGAAAATCAGTTTGAACCAACCACTTTTCCTATTACTTTAGTTTGCGACCATATTTATTTTCAGCAAAATATTGGCTCGTTGTTTCGCATTGGCGAAGCCTTTGGAATCGAAAAAATTATTTTTACAGGAAAGGATATTCCGCTAAATCCTAGAAAAATAAACAAAACATCCAGAAGTACTCATTTGCATGTAAATTATTCGGTAATTGAAGAAAACAAAGACTTAATTGCTTATTTACAACAAAATAATTACGAAATAATTGCATTAGAAATCGCTTCAAGCAGCAAAGCTTTAAAAGAAGTTAAATTGCCTTTGGACAAAAAAATAGCGCTTATAATTGGTAACGAAATCAATGGAATCAGCGATGAACTTTTAACTATTTCAAATCAAGTTGTTCATATCAATATGTTTGGAAAAAACAGCAGTATGAATGTGGTACAAGCTGCAAGCATTGCTTTATATGAATTTACCTCAAAATTGATTTGATATTTTTTATCTTTATAACCTAAAACACTGCTATGATTACTTCAAAAACGATATCCAACGGAATTCTTCGCGCTTTACTAACCGTAGTTGTTAGCAGTTTAATTTTACTTTTTTTCTATAAAATCAGTACGGTACTGACTTATTTAGTAGTATCCCTGATTCTTACAATGATTGGAAAACCAATTTTAAATTTCTTTAAAAGACGCTTAAAATTCAATCACATTTTTGCAACCATTGCTACAATTTTCATTTTTGTGTCGATTATTTTAGGTTTTATTTTGATGTTTGTTCCTTTAGTTTCTTCGCAAGGACAAAATTTATCCTTACTAAATACCGCTGCAATAGAAAAAAACATCACCGAATTAGTGAACCAAATCAAAGTTTTTCTGGATTCTCACAATATTGATTCTTCCAAAGTATTAAAAGAAGCCAATATTACTTCTAAAATTAACTTTAATTTTATTCCTGATTTTTTAAATGGTATTTTAGGAACAATCAGTAGTTTTGGTGTAGGTCTAGGTTCTGTATTGTTTATTACTTTTTTCTTTTTAAAAGACAGAGTGCTTTTTTTAAGAGGAGCTAAAAAATTAATTCCAGACAGTCACGAAGAGCAATTTTTGAACTCTTTCGAAAAAATCAACGATTTACTTTCCCGTTATTTCATTGGATTATTATTGCAATTATTCATTGTATTTATTTTGTATCTGATTGTTTTGATAGTTTTTGGAATTCCTAACGCACTAATTATTGCTTTTTTATGTGCTGTTTTAAATATCATTCCTTACATAGGTCCATTAATTGCTTCTGTATTAGCGGGTTTATTAAGTATGTTAAGTAATTTGGGGAATGATTTCCAAACTGAAATTTTACCTACCACTATTTATGTATTAATCGGTTTTTGGATCGTTCAAATTATAGACAACAATGTTTCGCAACCCGTTATCTTTTCAAAAAGTGTCAGTTCACATCCTTTAGAAATTTTTCTTGTCATTTTAATTGCAGGCTTTCTTTTTGGCATATTAGGGATGATTATTGCCGTTCCTTTGTACACTATTTTCAAGGTAATTGGAAAAGAATTTTTTCCAGAAAACAAGGTCATTCAACTGCTAACTAAAGATATTTAGATTTGGATTTTACTATTCTACAGCCCGAAATTCAAGAATTTATTAATAAACAAATTGGGAATTCTATTTCGAAATTAGCTCTTCAAAAAAATCCTTTTCCTAATGTGGAATGGATTAAGGTTTTAAACCAAATTGAAGCCAAAACTAAAGCGAAAGAGAAACTCCCTACTTGGTTCAACACCAAAAATATTATTTATCCCAGCAAGATTTCGGTGGAACAAACTTCATCCGAAAAAACAGCTCTTTACAAATCCAGTATTATATCGGGAGAATCATTAATTGATCTTACGGGCGGTTTTGGAGTAGACGATTATTTTTTTGCTACCAAAATCAAATCGGTAGCGCATTGCGAAATTAATCCTGAACTTTCGGTGATTGTCAAACACAATTTCGAACAACTCAATGTTAAAAACATCGAATGTTACGCTGGTGATAGCTTGGAAACTTTAAAAAATTTAAATCGAAAATGGGATTGGATTTACATAGATCCTTCGAGACGAAATGACGCCAAAGGCAAAGTTTTTATGCTAAAGGATTG
>NCET01000399.1 GCA_002280815.1 Flavobacteriales bacterium 32-34-25
CCTAAAAAAGACCTTTCTTAAAAGGCTTTCTTTTGGATTGTAGAAAAGGAAAAATTGAAGATTTTAACGCAAAAAAGAGGTTTTTTCACAGCCTGACGTCCCCGCGCTACAAGCAGTTTGGGACTAAATTAAGCCCTATTTTCGGATTTGCCTAATCTTGCAAATACAAACCAATTTTTCCATTAAGCCTAATACCCAAATTGCTTGTAGCGTGTGTTACTGGTGGCTTGTTTTGTCGAAATTACAATTGAACCGTAAACTTTTCACGTTTCTGTTGGCAGAATCCAACTCTCACGTTTCTGCTTTTCGGCTCGTAATTTGCAACGTTTTATTTTCAATTATTTGCTTTTCGATTTATAAATTCTACGCAAAAAAAAAATCAAATTCCGACTTTCACGTTTCTGCTTTTCAGATTCCAATTTTCAAGTTTGCTTCGCCTGTTCGCTGTCGCTCGAGTCTGTTGGGAAGTTTCTATTTTCACGCTTTCGCTTTTCAGGTTTCTACTGGCAAGATCCAACTTTCACGCTTCTGCTTTGTAAATTTTCTGCGGAAACAAAAGCTTATTTTCTAATTGTTTTTATCTGCGTAATTTCGGCACAAGTCACCAGTAACTGCTTTGTAAATTTTCTGCGGAAACAAAAGCTTATTTTCTAATTGTTTTTATCTGCGTAATTTCGGCACAAGTCACCAGTAACGTTTTTCGGCTTGGCGATGTGGCGGATTTTTAGCACAAATGTTCAATAGAATTACTGCTGTTGAACCTTGCACAAATGTTTCATAGAAGCACTTCAGCCGCCATATTGCCAAACCGATGTTATGTGTAGTTTTTTTTTTAGTTTTTCGGCTTGTAATTATTATACGTTTTGTTGTCTGGTGTAGTTTTGATATGAGGTGCTACATAAGTTCCATTACTTTTTTGATAGCCATTTTGTACTTTGTATTGTCCACCATTATCGTAGTTTCTTTCTGAGGATTTTGGCGTTGAATAACTTGGTGTTGAATAATTTGAATTATTACTTTTAGGTGCAGAATAACTTGGCGTTGAATATGAATTGCCATACGTTTGTTTATTAGCTTTGTATCTCATATCAGGTGTTCCGTCTTTTTTTGTTTGTGCATTTACACTCAATGCACCAATTAGAACAATTGCGAATGTGAAAATTACTTTTTTCATTTTTTTAAATTTTGTATTTTATGCCTACTCTATTCAGTTTTCGGCTATCCTGTTTATTTATTAATTGTCAATTTGAATTTCATAAGTTTTACCATCTTCGCCATCAACACTTGCTCGTCCATCTTCGTCAATATCTGCACATGAAATATGGTCTTCGTCTAAATAGCCATCATTTGGAAAGTTTATTTGAACAACTTGACAGTCTTGAACTTCAACATCAAGTGTATAAGTTGCGGAATAACCTGTTTCTGGATTATTGTAGTCTACTGTTGCAGAGTAATTTCCATCTTCAAATTTACAACCAGAATTATTTTCTTCTAATTCTTCATCATTTTCGCTTTCGCCTGTACTATAACTTGCTTCTTCTTCACTGCTTTCCTGTTCAGTTGAATAAGAATTATTTGAACTTTCATTGCTGTTATTTTCACTGCTTTTGGTATTGCAAGAAGTTAGTAAGATTAAAAAAAAAGCAAAATATAATATTGTGATTTTAATTTTCATAGTTTATTCAAAGATTTTATCATACCATTTTGCAACATCATCTTTTATCAAGTCGTGATATTTATATAAAGTTAAAGCAAGTCCAAACCCTGCTCTTTTTGCTTTGCTTTCATTTACAGTAAAATATCCGTAAAATTCTCCATCCTTGTCTACAATAACTGGTGGATTAGAACCATATGAATTCCAAGGTGAATTTGCATTGTATTCACTTCCATACGTTCCATATTCGTTCCAAATTGATTTAGAATTGTAGCTACTTCCATATGTTCCGTACTCATTCCAAATTGAATTTTTGTCGTAATTGTTACAATTTAGACAACCAAGATATTCATCGTGATTTTGTCCACCATAAATATGAAGTGTCTGCGAAAAACAAGTTGTAGTAAAACCTGTAATTATTAAAAGTGTGAAAATTATTCTATTCATTTCTTGTTGTTTTTAGCGGTTCGTTCTGTAAAATTACACATAACTTGTATATAGGCGAAACAAACCTTCGTCAATCTACCCCATTTTGGGTGTATATACGAAGGTTTGTTTCGTTTTAATTTTTGCTAATATATAAATAAATCTTACAAAACCTTTAGTTCTTTTATTATTTTCTGATCATTTCTCTTAGAGTTTCGAGCTGTATTTCTAGTTTCTGGATGTGAGCGTTTTTCTCAGCCAGTTCTTCTTTTAGGGCTTTTTCACCTTTAGTTTCAAAACGGTACGGTAGGTATTCGCCTAGTTGTGCCAAAAAATTATGTTTTAACACTAAGCTCAATTTCCATAAAACAGCAAACTGTAGTGTATCTCTTTTAAAATAAGCTCCTAATCCTTTAGGGAGTATGTTTAATGCTTTAGCTATCTCCGTTTTGGTTTGAGGTTGCTGCATGATGTGGTAATGGATAAAATTGCCTATCAACGGATATTGTTCGCCTCTATCTACACGGTGTTTGTTGTTGTTACTAGCCATAAGTTGGTGTGTTTTTGGTTTGCTTCAGTCAAATATATGCAAAAACTCCCTATTACATACCTTATAACTCCCTTTTTTAGGGGATTAGAGTCATAAAAATAGTAGAAAAACCCCATTTAGGAAGGAGTTTATCCCCTTCAAAGAAGTAGTAGAACTCCTTTAAAGCAGGAGTAAAACCCCATCAAAGCAGGAGTATAACGTATAAAAAAGGTAGGTTAAAGTCTTTAAAATATACGTTAACTACCTTAAAGGGGTAGTTATGCACCATTAAGGCAGGAGTAATACTCCTTAAAAAGGGGTGTTATCGGCCTTAAAACAGCTATTTTGCCTCCTTTTTATCTTATAAACCCTTTTTAAACGCCAGTTTAGCGCATAAAAAAGCCCCGTGACTAGCATGGGGCTGGATAGGATTGTTTTGGTATTTGTTACATCGGCATTGGAGGTTGGGTAGCAGGAGCGGTACTGCTATTGTTTGCAAAACGAGCTTTGAGTTTATCGACAATACTGTCAGCGCCCAGTACTCCAGCATCGGCAGCTGAGCCAAAGGATTTATACAATGCTAGTGCCACAGCG
>NCET01000038.1 GCA_002280815.1 Flavobacteriales bacterium 32-34-25
AGGATTTATACAATGCTAGTGCCACAGCGTATGCCTCGCTACCAGCTAGCATTCTGGTATCTTCAATGCGCTCACACAGCTGGTTAGCTAATCCTGATATTTCGTCCATTTGGGTAAAAAGCGTTAAATCACTTTGCAAATTCGGCACCGAAAGATAGGGAGGAACCAGTGTGGGGTTGTTTACCGCAGCATTGAGAGCGTCTTCGGTAAAGGCTTTGTTATTGACATCAATGGCGTTCAAGGATTTCCTCTCGTCAGCGGTAAGTCCCACCAGAAAAGGAAGGTTGGTCAAAATGGTTTGAAATGCAGCTTTTACTGCTGTTAGCTGCGCTGCGGTTGCCGAAGCGTTTACACGGTTGTTGAGTAAATTTGACATAAATAGTTTTTTAAAGGTTGTTAATTAATAAGATTATACTAACAAAGCTAAACTATTTTTCTTTTGGTTTGTAGTTTTTTTAGTTCTTTTTTTAGATTTTTTTATAAGTGATAGACTACGGATGGGGTTTTAGAACCCTATCAGAGTTTTAAACTCTGATAGGGTTGACTATGACACTATTCTAATGGAATATTTAAAAATAATCTGCGATAATCCGTTAAAATCAGTTTCATCTGCCTGTCGGCAGACAGGTCTGTGTGCCATTCTCAATAATTGGTATAAGAAACGGATAATCATATTAAAAAATTAAACCTGAATCACTCCTAGATTAAATGCTTTTTCAATAGGAGCGTGGTTAGCGGCTTCGATACCCATAGAAATCCATTTTCGGGTGTCTAATGGATCGATAATAGCATCGGTCCATAAACGGGAAGCAGCATAATAGGGTGAAGTTTGTTCGTCATAGCGTGCTTTTATTTTGGCAAATAATTCGGCTTCTTTGGCTTCGTCTACGATTTCTCCTTTGGCTTTCATCGAAGAAGCTTCTATTTGTGCCAATACTTTTGCAGCCTGAGTTCCGCCCATAACGGCTAATTCGGCACTTGGCCAGGCTACAATTAATCTAGGATCATAAGCTTTTCCACACATGGCGTAATTTCCGGCACCATAAGAATTTCCAACAATTACGGTAAATTTAGGAACTACCGAATTGCTTACTGCATTCACCATTTTAGCACCGTCTTTGATGATTCCGCCTTGTTCTGATTTGGAACCCACCATAAATCCGGTAACGTCTTGCAGGAATACCAAAGGAATCTTTTTCTGGTTACAATTGGCAATAAAACGGGTGGCTTTGTCGGCACTGTCAGAGTAAATTACGCCACCAAACTGCATTTCGCCTTTTTTAGTTTTGATTACTTTTCGTTGGTTGGCAACAATTCCCACAGCCCAGCCGTCAATGCGGGCGTAACCTGTAATAATAGTTTGTCCGTAACCGTCTTTGTACGCTTCAAATTCCGAGTTATCTACCATTCGACTGATAATTTCCATCATATCGTATTGTTCGGTGCGGGCCTTGGGCAAAATGCCATAAATCTCTTTTTCGTCTAAGCTTGGTTTCTTCGCTTTAATTCGACTGAATCCCGCTTTGTTGTAATCACCAATTTTGTCTACGATATTTTTAATTTTGTCTAAGGCGTCTTTATCGTCTTTGGCTTTATAATCGGTCACACCTGAAATTTCACAATGTGTGGTGGCTCCGCCTAGGGTTTCGTTATCAATATTTTCGCCAATGGCGGCTTTGACCAAATAACTTCCCGCCAAGAAAATACTCGCTGTTTTATCTACAATAATGGCTTCGTCACTCATAATAGGCAAGTAGGCACCACCAGCAACACAGCTTCCCATAATAGCCGAAATTTGGGTAATTCCCATGCTGCTCATGATGGCATTATTTCTAAAAATACGCCCAAAATGTTCTTTGTCAGGAAAGATTTCGTCTTGCATAGGCAAATACACTCCAGCACTATCTACTAAATAGATAATTGGAATTTTGTTTTCCATTGCAATTTCCTGTGCGCGTAGGTTTTTCTTAGCGGTAATTGGAAACCAGGCACCTGCTTTTACAGTAGCATCATTGGCAACAACAATACATTGTTTTCCTTTGATATAACCTACTTTTACCACAACACCTCCCGAAGGACATCCGCCGTGTTCCTTGTACATTCCTTCTCCAACAAGCGCTCCAATTTCAATACTTTCGGCTTTGGAATCCAATAAATAATCAATGCGCTCGCGAGCGGTCATTTTGCCTTCGCTGTGCAATTTTTGAATGCGTTTTTCACCTCCTCCTAATTTTATTTTAGTGAATCTTTGTCGTAAATCAGAAAGTAAAAGTTTATTGTGGTCTTCGTTTTTGTTGAAGTTTAAATCCATAGTGTTTGTAATTGCAAGAAAATTGATGGCTAAAATACAAAACCATTAATCCATTTTATAAGATGGATAAAGATTTTTTTCTGATTGATATGGAAGTTGAATATCTTGGAACACAGATGAAACAGATTTAGCAGATTATCACAGATAAAATTTTAAAAAAAACTTAGCGATCCTTAGTGTCCTCTTTGCGAAACTTTGCGTAATTGGACATAAATAAAAAAAGAACCGCAGACTCACAAAGTTTTAAATTTGCGAAGCTGCGGTAAAAAAAATAAAAATAAAAAAAAAATTATTTCTTAGAATCGTTTACGAGTCTTTTTAAAATTGCCCATTGTTTTAATGCATCGCGAGCTTCTACGGCGGGATAACCTAACATGGTTTTTCCAGCAGGAATATCGCAAGTAACACCAGATCCTGCACCCACTATTGCACCATCGCCAATAGTAGTATGATCTTTTATAGAGGCGCTTCCGCCAATGATAACACCGTTTCCTAAAGTAACCGAACCTGCTAAACCGCTGTTTCCAGCCATAATGCAAAATTGTCCTAACTTACTATTATGTCCTATTTGAACTAAATTATCAATCTTACAACCGTTACCTAAAACTGTCGAGCTGAATTTTCCTCTGTCGATACAGCTATTCGCGCCAATTTCGACATTGTGACCTATGATTACATTTCCAATTTGCGGAATTTTCACCAAGCCTTTTTCTGGACAAGGACGGAATCCAAAACCGTCTGCTCCAATGGTGGCGTTAGGATGAATAATACATCCATTACCAATATGACAACGTTCTCTAATAACAGTTCCTGACCAAATTACCGTATTTTTTCCGATAGTACATTCGTCCAGAATAGTTGTGTTTGGGTAAATTGTAGTGTTTTCTCCAATTTGAACTTTAGGACCAATATAACTTCCTGCTCCAATTTTTGTTCCTGCACCAATAATCGCTGTTTTATCGACAACGGCAGTAGGATGGATGTCTACATGAAATTCAGGCATTGGTGGTGCAAAAAGTTCCAAAATTTGAGACATCGCCAAATCGGCATTTTTTACTTTTATAAAAGCTCTGTTTTCTCCTGGTTCAATAGAAATATCATCATTTACTACGGCAACACTTGCTTTTGACGTAGCCCAAAGTTTTTCGTATTTTTTGTTTCCAATAAAAGAAATTTCAGTTTCTGAAGCCATTTCAAGTTGTTCAGGAGCAGTAATTTTTTGTAGCGTAGTGCCCAAAATTACACCTTTAAGGACTTCGTTTATTTCTTCAATGGAGTAGGATTTCATGCTGCTTTTTTGATGATTATTATAAAAATATTTCTCCAAATAAAGTGATTCTATGGAGATAATCCTAATATTTTACGATTTAGTAAAGTAAAAGTGTATGGAAAACGGTTAGTTTTTGATGAATTTGTAATCTTTTTTGGCTTTCAAATAAAATCAAAAAGCTGCCCCAAATTTAATTTTGTGACAGCTTTTAGGTATTTGATTATTAGAATTAACGATTTCGGTGTCCGTTGTTACCTCTGTGGTCATTTCTACGGTCATCTCGTCTGTCATCACGTCTGTCATCATCACGACGATCATGTTTTCTATAGTTGTCGGCATAACGATTGTTGTTAGAATAACGACGGTCTTCTACATATCTTCTGTTATAATCTCTATTGTTGTTGATGTATTTAACTTTGTGATTAGTGTAGTAAGCATAAGGACGGCTACCGTGGTATCCTCTCAATTCCACACGACGTGCGTGATTCAAATCGTAGCTTCTGTATCTAGAAGGTAGGTATCTTGTACGACACCAGTTTCCGTTGTCTAAATAAACATAAAACGAACTGCTTACATCATAATACGCTTGAATTTCTGGTAGGTAATAAAAATCTACGTTTACATGGTGTCGAGGCACCCATGTAGGTCTAACTACTACTGGAGTTCCTATGTTTACATTAACTGAAACTTGTGCTTGTGAAGTAGTACTAGCTGCAAATAAAATGATTCCTGTTGCGATTAATTTTAAAGTTCTCATGATTTCTATATTTTAAAGTTATTTTGGGGTTTTTTAAAGTTTGTTTTTTTACTCTATTAAGTCATTTTCAATTAGCGTGCCAAAAATATTTTGTTAACTTTATTTTAACTTTTTAAGGTTAAATTAAGACCAGAAATGTTGTTTCTAGTTGTTTTTTATTATTGGATAAATAATTCTAAACAATCAGTTTTGAAAAAAAACAGGCTCTTTTTTTATTCAAATACTTTTTGTTATTTTTTTTCTGAATAATTGAATTTGATTTATAAAAAAGATCATTCTTTTTTTCTAATTTTTTTTTAGTGTACTACACAATAAATTTAGTATTATTGAGTTTGTTTCTTGTTTTTAAAGACTTTTGTCTCTTTTTAGTCAGATGGAATTAAGCAATCAAATTACTTGCTTTTGCTATGAAATAAGATGATTTTGAATTCTGTTTTGCTTTATTCAATATGTTGAGTTACTCCATAGTTTTCTATTTATAACTGCAGAAACTGTTTTTTTAAGTTGAACCAATATCCATTAAGATGGTTTAATTATAATTGTTTTTAATTTTTTAGCTGTTGTTTTGATTGAAATATTTTTTTGATATTTTATTTCAAATAATATGCTAGTGCTTATTTTGTTAACATTTTTTTAACTTTTTAAAAAAAGCTCAAAAAAAAGAAACGCAATTAGCGTTTCTTTAGTATTTAGAGTTTAAAATAATTAATGTTTTTTGTTTCCGTTCCCGTTCCCGTTTCCACGATTTGAGTTGTTATTTCCCGGATTGTGTTTGTATCCTTTATTGTCATTGTGTTTATAGACCTGTTTATTATTGTTTCTATAACCAATTGTTTTTTGTGGTTTTCCTTTATATCCTTTATAGTATTTAGCTTTATGATCTTTATAATATACATAAGGCGTTCTTCCGTGGTAATTATTTAAAACTACTTTGTAACCACTATATAAATCATAATTTCGGTAAGCTTGTGGTAAGTATCTTGAACGAATCCATTTTCCATTACCATAATAAATAAATTGTGAATGACGAATGTCATAATAACTTTGAACATCTGGAATATAGTAATAATCAATATTACTGTATCCAGCGGGACCCCAGGCTGGAGGTGATCCTATATTTACATTTACTGAAACCTGTGCTTGAGTAGTTGTAGTCGTTACTAATAATATAATTCCTGCTGCGATTAATTTTAAAGTTTTCATAGTTTCTATTTTTTTAAAGTTGTATTAAAATTTTATTGTTATAAGGCAAAAGCCAATTATTGTGCCAAAAAAAAATATTGAGGTTTAATTTTTTGCTAAAAAAAAACAGCTCTACTTTTTTAGGAGAGCCGTTTTAATTTGTATGTGTTTGATTATTAAAGAAGTAGTATTAATAAAAGCACAATGATAATAATTGCACCAACAGATAAATATACTCCCTGTCCTGATGACTTTAAATTCTTTTTAATAGTTTTTACCTCGGTTCGTAACTCTTTTTTTTCAGAAGAAGATAGATCAGACTTATCCATTTTTTTAATTTCCTCTAATCGATTAAGCATTGTTTTAACTTCGGCAGGAATTTCTTTTGGATTCTCTACTGCATTTTTTTCTGCCGCATAAGTGCTTGTTGGCAGTACACCCAATGATAGTACCATTACCATCAAATAAAAGCTTAGTTTTCTCATACTTAAAAAGTTTAAATTAAAAAATCGTTTCATTTTTATAAATGTACTCATTAATTGATTAGAAATCAGTAAGTACTGTCCTTTTATTTAAAAGGAACAATTTTAGGTTGGGCTAATTCAAAATTTTGAAATCCAAAATCAGTAGTTTCAAACGCATTAGTCTTAAATATATTATCTCCCATGAAAGGAATTTTTGGATAATAAGAAAGAGAAAGTTGGAACGAACTAAAAACTAAATAATCATTACTGATAAGGACGCCAATTCCAATTTTAGAATAGGTTTCGTTGGTTTGTATGGAATTGTTTTTATTGCTTAAAACTGCAATTGAATAGTTTAAATAGGGATTGAAACGAAATCCCCAAATTTCCCTTGGAGCATAGGATTGAGTTTGAAAGGTGAGTAGCATTTTTTGTGTGCCATAAACTGGGCTGTTAAATCCTCTAATCCCGTAATCGTCATTAATTGTCAATAAATCAGCTAAACTGTTTTGCCTGTTAATGCCAAAAATTAATTGTGGTTTTATAAATTGTCGGATTTTCCATTTTCCAATTTCTAAAAGATTAGTGAAATAATTGGCTTGAAAACTAATTGTACTTTGTTCGGTTTTAGATTGTTTAAAGAAAGTACCTATTTCTAAATTAGTACTTAAAAACCCCCATTTATGGTAGTTTCCAAAAGAAATTTGGGCTCCTAAATAAGGTCGCCATAGCTTGTTTTTATATTGATAGCCTCCAGTTAATCCGTAGATTCTACCTATAGGTACATCTTCTATTTGACCATTTCTAAAAATGTAACGGTCTTCCATAAATTGTCTTGTATTGACTCCAATTCCGGTAAGAACCACTTTCTCTGAAGTGTAAAAGCCAATAGGGTCTAATGCTGCCGATGGTGCTATTTTATAATTTTTATTTGTGAATCCTGCCGTTACAATTAAATTAGTGGTTCGCTGGGTAATAGCATCCGACTTGATAATGGTAAAAGCTCTTCCTGCCCAAAGAGACTGAGTGTCAAATTTGAAATTTTGAGAAATAATATCCTCATTTGCATCTTGAATACTGTCTTTTAAATAATTTTGATTGACGCTAATTCCAGCTGCCCATTTGGCTAAAGGAGAATAAAATGGACGTTCTATTGTGATACTTTTAGAATAATAATTCTCAAAATCTACATTGTATTTCAATTCGGTTTTAACAAATGAATTTTTGATGTTAGGAATCAAATAGCTAATGTTATTAGCATCTTTTCCATCTCTTTTTCGATTAGAATAGTAATAATCCAATTGATGTCCTGTCCCAAAAAAATTACGCTCTTTAAGTCCTATTCCTGTTTTTGAATTCGAAATTGAAAATTTAGGAATCGAACTCCAGGAATCTAAAACACGAACATAAACATCTACCGAATCTGATTTTTCAGCGGTTAGTTTTTCGATAATATAAACTCTATTGACAAAGTTTTGACTTCTTAAGATACGTTCAGATTCTCTTATTTCTAGGAGGTTGAACGGTTTGTTTTTCGAAAAAAGCAATACATTTTTTATAGCAATCTTTTTGGATTTTAGGTGTGCCCAGTTTCCTGTTTTTTCGGTCCAGCGTTTAGGTACTTTAGCGGTATCAATTTCAGAATAGCCAAAAGGATCCAACGTAACAATATGAATGTTTCGAATAATTTTTCCTTCTACATTAAGATGTTTTGAAGGCGTAGTTTTTTTTCTGATTTTTTTAGCCTTAGTAGGTCTAAATACTAAACGATGGAAAAACTTAGTTGTTTTGTTTTTTGGTGTACTATAGATAGTTGGCAGTGAAGTGCTGTCTTTTGATGGGGTTTTACTTTGCGAAAGCGAAAGTTGATAACAGAAGAGCAAAACTATAAAACCTATTATTTTATGACTAAATAGCATGGAAAATGGTTTAAATGGTTTTGAATAATGCTCTTTTTATAAAGTTACTATAAAACGCCAAATATTCTTATTTTTTTATAAGAATTAATCGGTAAATTCTTTATCATCATGAGGATTATGAAGAATAGAAATTCCTTTTTGGAACAAGAGGTTGTTTGGGTAAACCACTTCTTCACCTTCAATTGTCTTTAGAACAATATGAAAAGCCGCAATATCTTCAATTTCGCCAATAATTGGAAAATCTTTATCGTGTATTTTTATTGTGTCTCCAATTTTAAATGGAAATGAAAAAAACAAAATGACTCCAGCGGTAATATTACTTAAAATAGACCATTGTGCAAACATAGCAACACCTACAACGGTAGCCATTGATGACACGGCCCAGATGATATCTTTTTGTTGAACTCCCCAAATAATGAACAAAGCAATCAGTGCTAAAATATTAATCAATAAATGGATGTATTTAGTAACCAGATTGGTTCGGTATTCAATTTTATGCGAAGTTTTGGCAAACTGACGTACTAGTTTGTTTGAAATTACTCGTAAAATAACAACAATTACAAGTACAATGCTACTTACAATTATTTCGTTTGGATAGTCTTTAAAAAAAGTCATTTTGATATGTTTTAAACTAAATTAGTTAAATATTGGTACACTTTATCCACTGGAAGCCCAATTACATTGGCATAAGAACCTTCAATTTTTTTTACGCCAATAAACCCAATCCATTCCTGGATACCATAAGCTCCAGCCTTGTCAAAAGGTTTGTAATTTTCAATGTAATATTCAATGGCCTCATCCGTTAATTCGTTGAAAGTAACTTTGGTAATTTCGAATATCACTTCGGTTTTTGTGTTCGTTTTAAAACAAACCGAAGTAATTACCTCATGAGTAGCATTCGATAATGATTTTAAAATTTCGAAAGCATCTTGTTTGTCTTTTGGTTTTCCAACCGCTTTTTCGTTGTGCCAAACCAAGGTGTCGCTGGTAACCAGGATTTCGTTTTCTTTTAATTCGCCATCAAAAGCGGCGGCTTTTAGTTCGGCTAGATAATTAGTGATGGCTTCTCGTTTTAATTCGGCTGGAAAAATTTCTTCAATTTCTTTTAATCGAATTTCAAAATCCAAATCTAGATCCTTGAAAAATTGTTGTCTTCGTGGCGAACCCGAAGCTAAAATGATTTTATATTGTTTTAATTTATTTCTAAGCATGGTATTTTATGTTTAATGTAATAACTAAAATGGATAAGATTCCAAAAAATAAAATCCATTTTAGGACTTTACTCAAAATAGTAAAGTCGGTTTTTGATGTTGCTGTCCAAATTTTAATGCTAAAATAAAGCAACGGACCTAAAATAAACAGTAAACTGTAAATTGTTGCTGCAATTAAATGATTTGGAACCAAATAATTATTAGCATAATATAACAATGCAATTATTGGTACAAAACTCAAAATAAAAAGCAGTTTAGTTGTTTTTTGAACTCCTAAAACAATAGCTAATGTTTTCATTTCTTGTTGTTTATCGCCATTGAAGTCTTCTAAATCTTTTACTATTTCGCGTAGCAAATTAATTATAAAAGCAAAAATAGCATAGTCTACAAGTATCGAAAATAAACTTGCCATTACTTCCTGATTACTGCTATCAGTAGCTGGAAAAATATCGAAAACCCCAATGATTATTACGCTTACAGCTAGTAATAAAGCCACGACAATGTTTCCAATAAGCGGCATTTGTTTTAAGCTGCTAGCATAAATATAGAGTGTTGCGGCTATCAAAACAAATATGGCGGCAAAATTAGGTCGCATAATCACATTGGATAAATAAAATCCAATGGCTACGCCGCTAACATTCAAAAGCGCATAGATATTATACGCTTTATTTTCTGAAATGCTTTTGCCTACAATTACTTTATCTGGTTTGTTATTTCTGTCGGTTTCCTGATCAAAAATATCATTGATAACATATCCGGCTGCTGCTATTAACGCCGTACTTAAAACTAATAATCCGTATTGCCAATCGGCTAATGCCAAATCGATTTTTTGTAATTTCAAAAAACCATATCTAAAAATAAGCTGCATAAAAGCGAGCATCAAAAGGTTTTGGTATCGAATTAGTTTTAACATTTTGAGTTGGAAGTTAAGAGTTAGAAGCAGGAAGCAGGGAGTAGGGAGTAGGAAGTTAGAAGACAGATTATACCTAAAGTATAGAATCTTCCATACTTCTAACTCCCATCTTCCCACTTTTAATCGTATTTTGCATTAAAGCTTTCCATCCATTTTCCTTGTACTTTCATTACTTGTTCAATTACATCACGAACGGCGCCTTTTCCGCCATTTTTATGCGAAATGTATTTAGAAATTCCTTTTATTTCAGGACAAGCATCTTGTGGACAGGTTGGCAATGCTACTAACTTCATTACATGATAATCCGGAATATCGTCGCCCATGTATAGAACCTGTTCTTGTTTGATTTGGTGAAGATCGATGTATTCGTCAAAAGTTTCTACTTTGTCAGGAGTTCCTAGATGGATATTAGTGATTCCCAGATTGCGCAAACGCACGCGAACACCTTCATTGCTTCCGCCCGAAATGATACATACATTGTAACCGCTGTCTACAGCTGCTTTCATTGCATAACCATCACGAATATTCATGGTTCTCAACATTTCACCATCATTGTTTACAAATACTGAACCATCAGTAAGTACGCCATCCACATCAAAAATAAATGTGGTAATATCATTCATTATTTCTTTATAACTTTTTGCCATTCTCTTGAATCGATTGTGTTAGAGTTTTATATAGTTTTAATTGATTGTCATTGATTAAAAAAGCTTCGTGTGCAGCAATTGTTTTTTGATCGTTGCGAATTGCGGGTCCTGTTTGTGCTTCTTCTGGCGAAAGCGTTTGTGCTTTTTGAACGGTTTCTTCCATTAAAGGTTTTAGAATGTCAAACGGGATTTGGTTTTCGGTGCAAATTTGGTTTCCAATAGCAAAAAGATGATTGCTGAAATTATTCACAAAAACGGCCGCCACGTGCAAAGCTTTTCGTTGTTCCGAATTGATAGCATATACTTTATCCGAAATGATTTTAGCCACTCGGTCTAAAAGCTGATAGTCGGTTGGGTTTTCGGCTTCTAAGCAAATGGGAATCTGTTTGAAATCTACAGCAATTCCTTTCGTGAAAGTTTGTAAAGGATAAAAAACGCCTTTTCGATTATTATCATTCACAATTGTCAAAGGCATACTTCCAGAAGTATGTGCCACCAGACGATTTTTAAACGGAAGTTCTGCTGAAAGACTTTCGATAGCATCATCAGAAATAGCAATAAGATACAAATCGACTTCTTGTAAATCTTGTAAATCACTAATAATTTGTTCCGAATGGAGTAGGTGAGCAAGGCTTTCCTTTTTTCGAGAAAAAACCTGAACCAATTCTATTTCGCTTCCCGATTTTTCGAGGTTTTGGAATGTAGTAATCAACTGTTGCGCTACATTTCCCGAGCCAATAATACTTACTTTAATCATAGGGTAAAATTAACAAAAAAATTAGCCACAGTTTACAATGATGTCAAGAAATTAATCTATGAAAATCAATGTAAACCATGGCAAATGTAACGGGCTATAATGAGGTATTATTGTAATTTAATTCGAATCCAACTGAAAATCAATGGAATCATTTTATTATTATTTCTTATAATATTTTTTATATTTTGGATAGGTAATAGCACCAATTAACACAATTGCTCCCATTGAATAATAAATCCAGTCTAATGAATGTGCTTCACCACTAGCATAGGAATGCAATCCTACTAAGTGGAAATTTACTCCGTAATAAGTAAACAAAATCGAAATAAAAGCAAACATACTCATCAGGTTGAAAATCCATTTTCCTCTTAGAGCTGGAACAAAACGAGCGTGAATTACAAAAGCGTAAACCATAATACTAATTAAAGCCCAGGTTTCTTTTGGATCCCAACCCCAGTAACGTCCCCAACTTTCATTAGCCCATTGTCCTCCAAGGAAGTTTCCAATTGTCAACATAATCAAACCGATGGTTAATGCCATTTCGTTGATATATGTGATTTCCTGAATGTTTAAATCCATTTTTGTTTTGTTCTTTTCGTTGGTAAAAAAGATTAGCAGCAACGATACAAAACCAAGTATAAATCCTAATGCAAACGGCCCGTAACTCGCTACAATTACAGCAACGTGAATCATTAACCAATACGAATTAAGAACAGGCTGTAAATTAGCAATTTCTGGGTCAATCCAGTTCATGTAAGCTGCCATTAAAATCATAGCCGTTACAAAGGCAGATGAAGCTACTGTTAATTTTGATTTGATATCGAAAGCCAATCCAAAGAACATGGTTGCCCAGGAAACATACACAATAGACTCATAAGCATTACTCCAAGGCGCGTGACCTGAAATGTACCAACGCGCAATTAATCCTGCGGTATGCAATGCAAACAATAATCCAATGAAAATGTGCATGCCGTTAACCAAATAATGCAATGCTTTTCTTTCCTTGAATATTTTTAAGATGGTAAACAAAAGCATCAAAATTGCCGCTGATAAATACCAATACGGTAGTTTTTGGAAAACATCGTATTTGTTGTATAAAATCTCCATAGTGACTTTGTCTTCT
>NCET01000400.1 GCA_002280815.1 Flavobacteriales bacterium 32-34-25
ACCATTGGGTATTTTTTAGATTTTTGAAGATCTTCGGGGTCAATTGTTGATGAGAGAACTACTATTTTAGTTTTGTTTACTTCGGAGTATTTATTTGTACTGAAGTTATCAAGGAATTCCCAACCATCCATTACAGGCATATTTAAGTCTAGGAAAATTAAATTAGGTAGTTTGTTGCCCTCTTTATTTATAATTGAGTTAAAGTATTGTAGTGCTTCTTCTCCGTTTTTAGCCGTGATTATAGCATCTGAGAAGGAAGCTTTAGTGATTACTTTTTTACATAACATAAGTGTTATTGGGTCATCATCGACACATAGGATTAAATCTAACATGTTGTTATTTGTTTTTAAATGTTAATGTAATTGTGGTTCCTTTGTTTACTTGACTTTCGATATTAATACTTCCTTTCATGGCTTCAACTTGTGATTTGACTAAGTATAAACCTAGTCCTTTGCTGTCAGGATAGTCGTGAAATCTTTGGTAAAGACCAAAAATTTTATCTTTATTTTTTACAAGATCGATTCCGATTCCGTTGTCTTTAAAATTAAGTTCTACGGTATTTCCAATTTGGTGAGCAGTTATTGTTATCCTTAATACTCGATCGTTGGATTTGTATTTGAGAGAATTTGTAAGTAGATTTAGTAAAATACTTTCCATGTACGCTTTGTTTGTGTTTAAAACACTTACTTTTTCAAGGTTTAGTTTTAGTATAGGCTTGTGAATTTCTATCTGATTAGTTAATTGATTGAACACATTTTCAAAAACTTCTTTTAGCGAAATGTTTTCTTTTTGAATAGAGGTATTGTCTTTGATAATCATGACTTTTGTTAAGTCTTCGATGGTTTCGTTTAATAAATGCGTTGATTTACTGAAGCCTTTGATAATTTCGTCTAGCTCAGAATCTTCGATTGTTATATCTTCAATAAGATTAAGTAGTCCAGTAAGGTTGGACATTGGAGCTCTTAGATTATGAGAGGTGATGTAGGAGAATTGTTTGAGGTCTTTATTGTTTTGAGTAAGTTCTTTGATGAGTTGTTCTTTCTCTTTTTCTTGATTTTTTTCTTCTGTTACGTCTCTTTGTATGGATACCCAATGGGATAGTTCGTTTTCAGAATTGTAAATTGGTATCATTGTAAAACGCAACCAAAATTCTGTTTTGTCTTTTTTGTAGCATCTTATTTCGAGTAAACCTTCTTCTTTGTTTTTTATAATTTCAAAGATTCTTTTTAATACACTGATTTCGGTATTTGGTCCTTTAAGTAAGCTAAGAGAGTTGTTTATTACTTCGTCTGGCTGGTAACCTGTCATGTTAGTGAAGGCAGGGTTGGTGTAAATTACTTTAGGAAGCAGAGAGTTGTTGAAATTTGCTTCGGTAATTACTATAGATTCTTTGGTTTGTAAAATTACAGTTTCTAGTAATTTTAATCGCAGTTCTTCTTCTTTTTGTTTGGTGATATCTTGAAGTGCTCCAATCATTCGGATGGCTTTTCCGTTTTCATCTTTTAAAAGAAAGCCTCGGTCTAGGACGTATTTATATGTATTGTCGGCACATTTAAAACGATATTCATCTTGCCATTTTTCGGTTTTTTGTTCGATGAATGAATATAGCTTTATAGACATTTTTATACTGTCTTCGGGGTGAATATTGCCAAACCACCAACTGGAATTATCTCCAACTTGGTCTTCTTCGTATCCAAAAACTGCTTTGATTCCTTTACTCCAATTGAGTTTGTCTTCTTGGATTTTCCAGTCCCAGATGGTATCGCTTGTTGCTTTGGCTACAATATCGTATTTTTCGTTAGATTCCTTGATTTCACTGTTTGTATTTTCTAATCTTTCAAAAATAGTTTTATTCTTAGTTTCGTTTTTAGACAGTATGTATCTAAATGCGAATCCAGTAATTATGATTAAAATAAAATCTTTTATTAGGTTGAAAATAAGATAGTTTTCGGGCTTTAAATACAGCGAAGTGATTTTATAAAGAAAAGTCGCCAAAACAACGGCAATAAGTAGGTATATTATTGTTATTTGGTTGGTTTTGCTTTTCATTAATCAAATATAATTAATAATTGTTAATAGCAAAATATCTATTTAAACTTATTTTTTTATGAATAATAACTAGTATGTGTGTTAAACGTTTATTAATTGTAAAGTATTTGAGAAATATTTTTTATATCAAAATAAAGTGTACCTTTGCAGCCATTAAAAATCTCAGATGGAATCTATTAGAAACATTGCAATTATTGCCCACGTCGATCACGGTAAAACCACTTTGGTTGATAAAATTATGTATCACTGTCAATTATTTCGTGACAACGAAAACACAGGTGATTTAATTCTTGATAACAACGATTTAGAGCGTGAAAGAGGTATTACTATTACTTCTAAAAACGTATCAGTTCAATATAAAGGAACAAAAATCAATATTATCGATACTCCTGGTCACGCCGATTTTGGAGGTGAAGTAGAACGTGTATTGAACATGGCCGATGGTGTATGTTTGCTAGTGGATGCTTTTGAAGGACCAATGCCTCAAACTCGTTTCGTTTTGCAAAAAGCGATTGACTTAGGGTTGAAGCCTTGTGTTGTTATCAACAA
>NCET01000039.1 GCA_002280815.1 Flavobacteriales bacterium 32-34-25
GCTCAAATTGATGTAATCTACTTTTTCGACCTCAGCTACTTGTTGAGACCATTTAATATAAGTTTCGTCTCTTTGCTCTACTTTTCCGTTTGGCCATTCATTTCTTGGTGTCAAGCTCATCACAATTGGAGTCGCTCCTTTTTCTCTAGTTTCACGAATGAATTTCTTCATGTACCAACCGTAAGTATGAACGGTTTCCGTCAAACTGTCTGCACGATTTACCACTTGAGTTTCGTCGCCAATTCCATTGATAGAACCTCTAAATTTTTCTCCATCAATTTTACCGGCATCGTTATGCCCAAATTGAATAATAACAAAATCATTTGGTTGAATTTCGCTTTTTGTTTTATTCCAAAGTCCTTCAAAATCAAAAGTACGTGAACTTCTTCCACCTCTGGCTTTGTTAACGATATTCACTCTGGTAGTGTCAAAATAGCGAGGTGCCATAACGCCCCAGCCCACAGCATTTTCATTGTTGTTATCAGCCATAGTCGAATCGCCAATTAAAAAAACATTGATTTTTCTAGGCAATTGAATTACTGGATTTTCTAGAATATAATTCTTCAATGGACTTTTCGAAACCTTTAATCCTTCGATTATTGAAGTAGCAGCAACAACCGCTCCTTTTGCAGAAGGATGGGTATGGTCTTTTTTATAAAAATAAGTTCCTGTTACTTTTGCTTCACCAAATTGCTCTAATTTCTTAGCCATTCGATCATTCAAATCAATAAAAACCACTTTTTCCTGATCGGCAATTTGCTTCGCCCACAATCCATAAGAAGTATTGTTTCTAGGCAATTTTCCGTTTTTCCATGTATTTCTAGGAATTGGCGACATCACAATAGGAATCGCTCCTTTTGCTTTAGCTTCTTTCACTACTTTTCGAATGTACCAACCATAGCTATGTACAATTTCATGCTTTTTGGTAATCAAGTTATCAATTTCTTCTGTCTTTTCAGAAATTCCTTTTATGGTTCCTCTGGCTCTAATGGTATCATTCAACGGGCCATCATCATTATGTCCCCATTGGATTAAAACATAATCTCCTTTTTTTAGTTTTTTATAAACAGCATCCCATAATCCTAAATTTTGATAAGATCTTGAACTTGTTCCTCCCAGCGCATGATTTTCGATTCGAACTTTGGTAGAATCTAAAAACTGCCCAATGTAATCGCCCCAGCCCCAAAGACCTCCGGTTCCATCGCCACGACCATTTTTAACCGTAGAATCTCCTACGGTATACACTGTTATTTTTTGCTGTGCCTCAGCCTTAAATTGCACTAAAAAAAGTGCTAGAAAAGCAAAAAGCATTAATTTATTAATCTTCATTTTTCATTATTTGTTGTTATACTTCTTCTCTATATTTTTTAGCCACTAATTCTCGAATAATTTTTATTAATTAATTTTCTTTCTATATAATTGTCACAAATACAATTCGACTTTGTCGAAATTAATTAGTGTAATCTGCCAATAATATTTAAAAAATTATTCGAGAATTCGTGGCTAAATAAATTATTATTTTATCTAAAATCAAACCATAAATTCATCTGAATTCCTTCGTCACCACTTTTAATTCGAATACTTGCCGGCTGACTGTGTGGTCCGTGATGTTCAATTGGTTTAAAGGAACGCATGGCCGGAATTTCATACATAAACGAAATATTTCCTTCAGGGAAAGCGGGTTGCGGATAAGCACCTTCGAAAGCATTTTTAGGTAAATCCGGAGTAAATAATCTTAAAAATACTTTTTCAGAAGCCGAAAACATTTTGAAACTATTGTTGTTTTTTGCTTTTAAAGCACCCGCATAAAAATTAGCGTGATAACCTTTAAATTCTGGTAAAATCATATTTTCAAAACTTTCTCCCGGAATAGTTTGGTTATACTCTTTCTCCCAAATTCCATAAGTTGTTCCCTGAATTCTGTTTTTCCAAACATGATAAGGCCCTTTTCCAAGCCATTTGATACTTTCCACTCCTTCTTCCGGAAAGTCAAAAGTAATACCAAAAGCATCTACTTTATCCTGAAAGAAGGCACCATCAAAACCATTATTAGCACCTGCATCTTTAAGCGCCAACATTTCCATTTTCAAACGACCATCGGCAGTCATGGTCCATTTAATTTTTTTGATTCCACCAACATAATTTACTGTAAGTACAGCAGCATTATTTTCGACAGCGGTTTCAACATTTTTCACTTCGGCTATCATCCCAATTGGTCTTGGTCCATTAGTCAAAGGAACAATTCCGTTTTTGTTTTTAACTGTGATAATTTTTCCGGTTTTTTTATCGAATGAAACCTGAACATCTTTACTAATTAATGAAACCGAAGCCGCTTCATCTTTAATACTCACTTTTGTCTTAGTTTCTTTTTTCAACAAAAATTTCTCAGCAAAATAATCTGCTTTATGAATGGTCCAAGTCCAAGTATAAATTTCTCTTCCATGTTGGTCACGAGCGGTAATTTCAACCCAGTCTCCTTCGAAAAAATTAGCCCCAACAGGAATTTTTATTTTAGAAGTTTCGCCTGGTTCAATACTTGGAATTTCAATTTTCCCTTTATCTAAAATCGAATTTGCATTCTTAGTGTACAACGCATCTTTATCAGCCTTAACTACTTTGTACTCCATCGTACAAGAATTAAGATTGCTAAAAATATAATCGTTGCTAATAAAAAACGAACCATCAAACTTAGAAGTAATGCTTACAGGAGAAAATTGAATTGGTGCCCAAATTTCCTTAATCGCATAAAAACTTCCTTCTTTTTCACGGTGAGGGCCAAGAATTCCATCGGCAGCCAGAGAACCTTTCGAATCAAATTGTTCTTTTCCTGTCCAATCGACTCTCTTAACGGCTTCGTCACAAAAAACCCAGATAAATCCACCCGCAAACAACGGACTTTCTTTAAAACGATTCCAAAAATCTTCCAGTCCTGCTCCTCCACCATTGTCATAAGTAGCGTGTAAAAACTCTGTTGGGAAGAAAACATTTTCACCATTTACAAATCGGTGAATTCCAGTTTGATAGGCTGGATAATGGTGCACATCCCAACCATCAAAGTCTGACCAAGGATGAATTACAATACGTTTTTGAGGATCTAAATCTCTAAAAACTTGGTCAACTTTATAATTCCATCCGCCTTCGTTTCCGTTGTCCCAGATAATAACCGATGCGTGATTGACATCACGCGTTACCATTTCTGTCACTAATTTGGTTCCTGTCTCGGTATCATAAGAATTTTGCCAACCTGCTAATTCATCCAAAACAAAAATCCCTAAGGAATCACAAACTTGTAAAAAATGACTATCAGCAGGATAATGACCACGCACAGCATTCATATTCATATCCTTCAACAAATTCACATCCATGATGCTCAAACGCTTGCTGGTACTTCTACCCGATTCTGGCCAAATTTCATGACGGTTCACCCCTTTCATGATAATCTTTTTTCCGTTCACATAGATTCCGTCTTTTTTGATGAATTCTAAGGTTCTAAAACCAATACGCTCTGTAATTTCATGAATGGTTTTCCCGTTTTGTTTCAATTCTAATTTTAGATTGTACAAATTAGGCGTTTCCGGACTCCAGGGTTTGATATTTGGAAACTGCATGCTAATGACTTTTTTAGCTTCTTTAGCATTAATATCGAATGAATGTGTTCCAATAGTTTTAGTATCTCCATCAGCCGAAATAGAAGCAGTAATTGTACTTTTTTGAGAAATATTTTGAAGATCCAAATGTGTATTCAAAGTTCCATCCATTTTAGCATCAACAGCAACATGTACAATATTTTCTCTTGCCATAATTTCCAACCAAACCGGACGATAAATACCTCCAAAAAGCCACCAATCGGCTTTTCTTTCGGCAGCATTTACGGAGTTATTCGCCGAATGTTTAGAAACATGCGCTTCTAAAACATTAGTCCCACCATAATTCAACAAAGACGAAATATCATATTTGAATTCATAAAAACCACCCTGATGAATTGGCCCTGCTGATTTTCCATTGATTTTCACTTCGGTATCTGTCATGGCTGCGCCAAAAACAATATAGATAGTTTTACCTTTATCTGAAGCTGAAATTTGGAATTCGTGTTTGTAGAAACCTTCTTCTTTGCTCGGTTCTTTTTGGTTTAACTCTTTGTACCAACGACCATAGGTATATTCGCCAAAACCTTCCAATTCCCAGTTAGACGGCACATTGATTTTAGACCATTGTTTACTGTTGTTTCCAGCAGTACACATAAAATCCCATTTTACAGGGTGTTCAAAATCGGTCCCCGAAAGGAATACTTTTTTAGTTTGCTGTGCATTGGCATTTATTACACATAAAAACGGTAGAAATAATGCAAACGCAGCTTGTAATGATTTTTTAAAAAACATAAATTTTGGTTATAAGAATTAATTTCCGTCTGGTTTTACAATTTCAAAACGCGTACTCATAGGCAGCGTCCATTTTGCGAAAGCATTCGGATTATTGGGATTATATTGAGGTACTTCTTTTAAGAAATATTTAGCCAAAGGACTATTTAAATCACGAAGTCCTTTGATTACACAAAGTGCAATTTCATTGGCCCCAAAAGAATTGAAATGGGTATTGTCTTCTAATTTTTCTTTTTGACCAGGAAAAGTATTAGCTGGATATTGAACAAATGCTTTTCTGGATGGTTCATCGCCCCAGCTTTCATATAATGTAGTAGTCAGTTTTGTAATATCTACTAAAGGAACATTCATTTCCTGAGCCACTTTTCGCATCGCATCAGGATAATCACCGTGTGTTGGTTTTAAAGTTCCGTCGGCATTAAAAGCTCTACGTTGCACTGGAGTAATCAAGATAGGAATCGCCCCTTTGTCTCTGGCTGCCTGAACATATTCTCGAATAGAAACAGAATAGGAATCCCAAGGTCCAATACCCTCACCCTTTTCTTTTTCATCATTATGAGCAAATTCGACTATTAAATAATCACCAGGTTTAATCACTGATATAATTTTTTTCAAACGTAAACCAGCCTTAAACGATCGCAATGTTAATCCTGAAGCAGCGTAATTTGCTACAACTACATTTTTGTCAAAATAATTGGTAATATATTGTCCCCAGGAAGCCCAAGGCTCTAAATCCTGATCAGTCACTGTTGAATCTCCTGCCAAATACACTGTTGTAACATCGGTAATTGGAGTGATACTAATACTTTCTATTTCGACAGTACCTAGAAATTCTAATGTTAGTTTTTCATCCCAATTCAATTGCCCCAGATCCCTTTCTTTTAATTGAATTTGAGAATTGGCATCAATTTTAGGAAATCTAACATTTACATTAAAAGTTTTAGTAGCAGTTTCGCCTTTTTTGAGTTGTTGCTGATCGAGCATCAATCTTCTTGATTCAGCTTTAAAAGTAGTATTGGTATTTTTAGTTGCACTACCAAAAGTTATCGAAACCTGATAATTTCCTTCTGGAAGTTGCACCGAAAAATAAGTAGGAGCTTCACTAGCAAATGATTTTTTATTCAATTTCACATTAGTTGCCGTGTTAAAATCAAAACCATAACCCACAGCAGAATCAAAAGGAAGTGATTTACTAACAATTGTAACTCCTTTGGATTTATTCACTTTTTTTCCAAAGTAAAAAACTTGTTTCGCCGTTGCTTTTGAAGTTGTTGCATCATTTTCTTTCGAAATCATTCCTTTAGCAAGAGCCACAGTGTTTGAAACGCTGAAACTACACACTAAAAACAACAAAAAAATGATCTTGCTTTTTTGAATCATAAAAATATCAGATTTATTTATTTTTTTAATAATGGACTAAATTATTCTTTTCAATATAAATTAGTGTCCTGCACTGTTAGGTAATCAATTAAATATTCCCAATTATCCTGAAAATCAACACTAAGTCTATTTCAAAATCAGAGGATTTGTTTTTAACAAAAATAATGCCGAACCATAAACTATATTAATTTAAAAAAGGCTCTTACACTTAAGTAACAGCCTTTTAAAATTATTATAACTTATAAACTAAATCTTAAATCGAATTCCTATCAATAAAATTGAATGGATTTTTAATTTTCCCGGATTCTTTATTTAAAATCATACTGGCTGCAGTGGCTCCCATCACTTTAAAATCGGTAGAAATTACTGTAATTCCTAGTAATTCTTTCAATGGAGTATCATTATAGGATATCACACCTATCTCTCTTCCCAATTCAAAATTTTTGTCCCTAATTTGTTTAACAAGACTCACCAAATCCGATTCCTCTATAGTGATAAACAAATCTCCTTTTTTCAAAACAATATCATCATAAACCTCTCTTAAAACCTCATACTCTAGTCCAGAATCGACACAAAATCGTTTGAAACCATTTAAAATTCGTCTTGGATAAGGATAAACAGAACTTTCAGGATAAATTAAAATCAATTTATTGTATCTAGAAATTTTTTCTATCCCTTGTTTTAAAGCACCATAAATATCATTTTCATAATCCTGACAAACTTCAATCACCGAATCTTCAATTCCTTTGTTATTATCTAAAATAACTAATTTATCTTTTGGGATCTTATTAATGGCTTCCAAAACACCTGCTCCAGAACTAACATGTGTTAAATTATCTGTTTTAAAATGAGGCATAATTACATAATAATCATAAGCCCCTAAATATTTATCAATTAAATTAAGGAATAAGGTTTGGTCGCAATGGTAGATATGTAAATCAGTTTGAGAATTTCCTCCAATATTATTGATGAAAGAATTGTAAATTCTCATCTTATAGGAACTCAATTTGTTAATCAAGAAAAGCACATTTACTTTTGCAATTAACTTAGTACGAGTAACATAATAACCTTTTCCTCTAATGGGAGTTATTATTTTTCTTTTCTTTAAAATATTATAGGCTTTTTCTACCGTATCTCTGGAAAGATAAAATTCCTCACTCAGCATATTGATTGAGGGTAACTTTTGATCCATCTGCAATTTGCCTGTAGAAATATTATTAATTATCGAATCTACAATTTGTTTGTATTTTGGGATTCTCGAATTTTCACTTAAACTTATTGTAAAGGAAACCCCTTCATCAACCATTTCTTTTGTCAAAAACTTTTCCATTTTACTTCTAAATTATATTTCTATTTCTTTACAACACCTAAAAATCCTTTGCATCATTCTTTGCTAAAAAAAAGCAATAATCCCAAATAAAAACTTGTAATCGATTACCAAATATAAAAAAATATTTCACTATAAAAATAAAAAGACTCAAAATAAAACAAAAAACACTAAATTATAAAAGAAAACATATCATATACGCAAAAACCCGACTGATTTAGTACAAACTAATCAATCGGGTTTTGTAGTTAAGATTAACTTAAAAACTAATTTTTACTAAAACGCCATACTTGCCCCTGAGTAAGACCTCCCTTGCCATCTTTCACATCTACTCTCCAATAATAAATTCCGGGAACCGCTAAATTCTGAGAATATGTCTTTAAGGTTTGCCCGATAGCAACTTTTTCGGTTGGAGGATTTGTAGTTCCAAAATAAACATCATAAGTAAGTACATCATTAACATCTACATCGGAAGCATTCCATTCTAAAATAACCGAATTGGTATTTACAGCAGAAGACAACTCCGGTTTTACAACTGACGGAGCAAAAGGCAAATGATTGGTAAGTCCGATGCCTTCGGTATAAAACTGGAATACCGAAGAATAATTGCCCGATAAATTTTTAGAATCAATTGCTTTTACTCTCCAATAGTAACGCACCCCTTTTTCTAAGGAGACCGTTTTGCTAGGAGTTGTAGTTGAATTGGTATAAGCAATTTGTGTAAATAAATTATCTTTTGCAATTTCAAGCTGATAACTAATCGCATCCGAATCAGGATCAGACGCAACATTCCATTGCAAAGTAACAGCATTATCTATACACAATAAATTATTTGCCGGAGCAACCAATGTTGGAACGGAAGGTGCTTTGTTTTCAGCAACAGGATCTGAACCATCATCACTACCACCTCCACAAGAAATGAATAGTAAACCAATAAACACAGTTAACAAATACTTTTTCATTTTATTATTCTTTTATAATTTTCAAAATCACTACCTCATCTAAATAAACTTTTACAAAATAAACTCCAACTGCTTTATCTTCAATATTCATGTGTACTTTTCCATTACTTACCTGATACTTCTCTGAAGAAATTAACTGACCTTTAGAATCCATTAATTCAATTTTCACTCTATCTAAAGTAATTGGCAAGGCAATATCAAAAAGTCCTTTGCTGGGATTTGGATAAGCAACTACTTGAGCTAAATCAATTTTAGTGTTTATAGTTCCTTCGCAGGCTAGTCCGGTTTGTACCTGAACTAAATCACCCGGAATAACATCTACTGAAAACGACATCGCATTAGTTTCCAAAACAGTTTTACCATTTACTAATACGGTATATGGCGCTGTTCCCTGATTGATATCTACTGAAAGTTTATCTGAAACAACAGTTGTTCTTGCCGAAATATTAGCTCCGCTTTCAACCGCTACACTATAACATTGGTTAAAGGATTCCCCAACTACCGAAATACAAAAATCGTAAGTCCCAGGGGCTAAATCAACAACCGTTTTACTAGTTGTAAAATTGTAAGTCACTCCATTAATTACCGTACTATAATCCATTACATTTTTAGCAGTAATGGTGATTTTTCCGTTCTTTTTCCCAACACAACTTTCTCCAATTGCTTGTATTGTAAAATTATCTGAAGACAAAACAAAGCAACCATTAGTATCAACACTAGTTCCCAGTTTTGTATTTGGACACAAATCAATATTATTATTCACTCCATCCTTATCATCGTCTAACTGACTTGGAGCACATCCATCAGCATTAACTGTTTCTCCTGTTGGCGTATTCGCACATTTATCAATATTATTTTTCACTCCGTCATTGTCATCATCCAACTGACTTTGAGAACATCCTGAAGCATTAACTGATTCTCCTGTTGGTGTATTTACACAAGTATCTAAACTGTTTTTTACTCCATCATTGTCATCATCCAATTGTCCATTAGAACAACCTGAAGTATTTACCGTTTCTCCGGTTGGTGTATTCGAACATAAATCTAAATTGTTTTTTACTCCATCGTTGTCATCATCCAGTTGACTTTGAGAACATCCCGAAGCATTAACTGATTCTCCTGTTGGTGTATTTGCACAAGTATCTAAACTGTTTTTTACTCCATCATTGTCATCATCCAATTGTCCATTAGAGCAACCTGAAGTATTTACCGTTTCTCCGGTTAGTGTATTCGAACATAAATCTAAATTGTTTTTTACTCCATCGTTGTCATCATCCAATTGACTTTGAGAACAACCCGAAGCATAAACCGATTCTCCGGTTGGGGTATTTGGACAAAGATCCAAACTATCAACCACACCATCGTTATCGGTATCAACGGCATTAAAAGTCGATGTTAAATCTCCTTCTAAACTGATGTAATCATACATAACATGATTAGCTCCATTTGAAGTTGATGGCATCTGTAATTTAAGGGTATTTAAACCTGCTTTTAATTTGCTATACGGAATATCAAAAGTAGCCAAGCCGTATTTTGCATGATTGGATTGTCTTAAAAAAGCATTTCCGCCACCATTAGGCGGATAATATCCTGATGAAGGAGTAATACGATTACCACTAGCATTACCATTTACAAAAATCCAATTTTGAGCATGATCTGAACTGGCATAAGCAATCGTTAATTTTGCATTTCCTGTTGTTGGAATTGTACCAGTTAGAGTAAAATTGATATTCCACTCCCAAAGAGACCGATTTCCATTAGCATCAAAATAAGAGGAATGCACATAAGGCAATACCGTTTTCCAGTTTTTATCATCAACATTGTATTCTATTGGATTCGTAAAAGTTGTTGGAAATTTTTTCTCAACAAAACCTTCGCAATAATCAAAATCTCCAAATTTATATTCTTCAGCCGTTCTATTAGGAACACCTATTTCAAAAACAATTTTTCCATTTGTACGAGGAATTGCCCAATTAATGTTTCCTAGATTTGTAGTTCCCGCAGCCGTTACCACAACTGTCTCTTGGCGGTATTCACCAGTAGTTCCGTCTTTGTATGCAAATAAAGTATAAGTTCCCGGGCGAACATTTTTAATATTAAAATTACCAGACGCATCCGTTTTAACCCAATATTGATAATTTTCTTCTTCAAATTGCCAATTTCCGCCAGAATCTGAACTCAACTGAGTAACTCCAATCCAAGCATCACCTCCATTGATTTCCGGCTTTGAAGGGTCAGAAATTGAAAATTTTCCTGTAATATTTCCACGACCCGCCGCTAATGGATATTCCGGTGTATTAGTCAACCAAGAAAAAGGCCATTCGGTTTCATCTTTAGCAGCTCTTGCTTTGGCATCAGCCCAATTTTCAGCCGCAGTCGCTTTTTGGTTGGCATACATTAAATAAGGCCCATAAATTTTAGACCATTCTTCGCCTTGATTAATTACAAAACCTTTATCGTTATAATGCACTCCATTCATACAAACATGTATAATCCCTGCCGCCGAATTCAAATCGCGGCGCATAGGGCCTCCATTAAAATACTCGTGGTTTCCCATTACAGCCCATATCCCCAGATTATTTTTATCACTAGAATGACCATAAGCTTTCAGACCGATTAAATTTTCAGAAAACTGATATTTTCCATCGTATTTTCCTGCTCTTACACCCGAAGTAATTTTGATAATTTCGGCAATTGCAGTGGGTTCCCAAGTATCTCCCGGTTGAGGCATTTCCCATGTTTTTAAATCGTTTACACAAATTTTATCAGTAACCGTATTATCAATCCAAAGTACTTGTCTCCAAGAGCCTAAGTCGAAAGTTGGATAAGCCGCTTTATGACGTAAAATGGAATAGGTGTATAAACCGGCATCGGCCTTTTTAAGTACATAATGAATCTCCACATCTACCGGCGTAGCAGTAACCCCGGCAATATAAGGTCGGCTAAATGAGACATCAATATAATCGGCTGTTTCTTCTTTGATAGAGAAACTTGCACCACCAATTTTCTCAAAACCTGCCGAAGAAGTCAAATCATAATACGTTCCGCTTCTGGGATTAGTTGAAGACTGATACAAGGTTTCTACTCCATTCACTTTTAATGAACGAATATCACTAGAACTCTTATTTATTCTGGCCTCTAAAACCCCATTTTTAAGAATAATATAATCGGTAAATTCCTGAATCATTCTGTTAGGATCCTGAGAAATAGTTACGCTGGTTCGAGTACCATTATACACTACAGCTAAAGATTGTCCGCTTGGGCAGGTAATTTTCCCATTAGCAATATAATCTTCTAAAGTCGTTTTTTTATCTCCCGTTACAACAAGCTGACCTATTCCGCTAATAAAAACATGACCGTTTGTTCCAATATTAATAGCGGTTTTAACATCAACAGTTCCTCCTGTAATATTCAAATTACCTGTTGGATTTCCTGTCCCGGTTCCTACTTCAAGGTTGGTTTCTACATATACTGTACCCCCAGCAATGTTAGCCGTTCCATTCCCATTAAGAGCATTTCCAATATACAAAGCATATCGATTATTTAAAGTACCACCACTAACATTCAAAGTTGCGTTTGTCCCTTTTCCTAAGTAAATATTACTTCTAATATTAATACTGGCAGGCGATTCTAATGTAATTGTTCCATTCAAATAATCACTATTCCATGGAATAAGATTCCCTTTTAAAATAACATTAGCACTTGCAGTGGTGTTAAACCTGCCTGGCCTTTTTGTTATATCAGAAGCACTACCTCCTACATGTATCAGGTTATTGGGAGTTCCTGCTCCAATCACAAAAGTATAGGATTGTAAATCTGAGAATGTCAAACTGGTATCATCCCAATTATTTGCATTATAAAAATCGGTGCTTACACCACCCACCCAATTGTAGGTTTGAGCATTCGAAAAATGGGTAAATAAAAAAAATGAAACTGCAAAAAAAGTAAATCTCATTTTGATAAAAGTAAAAGTTAATTTCATTGGTTATGGTTTTTGGTTAGTCATTTAGGATTTTTATAATATTTATTTACAGCGTTTTAGCATTCTTTTTTTTACAGAACACCTTTAACGTACAAACAACACTTATAAAACCTTTTGCAATTAACACCATAAAACCAATACCACTATCCTGCCGTAACCTGTAAGATATATATAAACAACAAAAGCCTCAGCAAAATCCTTGATTTCACTGAGGCTTAACAAGATAATAACTATATCAATTTAGCAAAAAATCTTTTCAACTATTCTTTCATCAATTGTAAAAGGGTTGATTTTGGCACTTCCAAAACAGTTCCATGACGTGTTCCCTGTGGAAAAGTAACTTTATCCGAAACATCTTCCCAGCCTTTATCAGTTTGTTTTAAAGCACCATATTTATGATCTCTGTATTTATCAAAATACATCAACCATTTCCCATCAATTTTAATAGCTGTTGGCCCTTCTGCCCAATAATATTTATCAAAATACATCAACCATTTCCCATCAATTTTAATAGCTGTTGGCCCTTCTGCCCAATAATTCCCCGTAATTGGAGCACTGGCTTTTGAATACGGCCCAGTCAATTTATCGCTATAAGCTACTTTAAGATTTTTTTGTACAGGAACTTTTGTTTCATCTTTCAAAAACATTATATAGCCTTTACCATCTTTTAAAATCGAAGAATCAATCACATTAAAACCTGGTTCGTAAAGCAATTTTGTAGGGGCGTAAGTTTTAAAATCTTTTGTAGTGGTGTAATAAATCCTGTGATTGTAACCGCTATCTTCAGTAGATTGTGTCTCAGGAAATTTCCCCACGATGGTACTTGCCCAATAAATCATGTATTCTTTATTCACTTCATCATAAGTGATTTCTGGAGCCCAAGTGTTACGAGTTCCGCTTTCATGTTCCATTACAGGCAAGAATTCTTGTTTTGACCAATGAATCAAATCTTTAGAAGAAGCATATCCAATTCCTTTATCGGTCCAACTTACCGTCCAGACCATGTGATACAAACCATCGCCACCTTTAATAATACAAGGATCTCTCATGAGTTTGTCTTTTCCAACTTCGGGAGTTAAAAATGAAGCATCTTTTTTTAAGGATTGCCACTTATATCCATCTTCACTATAGGCTAAATGCAAACCATCTTCGCCATTTCCTTTGAAATAAGAAAAAAGATATACTGATTTTTCAGCGATTATTTTATTGGCTACCAACCAATGTTCTAAAGAAGCAGACCAATCCGTATGTGTTCCTTTTGTTCCAAGTCCAAAACCGTGACCTCCATTTTGATACAGATGCATTTCGGCAGGAACTTTGTTCTTCTTTAAAGCCAGATAATAATTGATACTATTTTCAACAGGAACAGCAGCGTCATCAGTAGCGTGAACTAAAAATGTCGCTGGTGTTTTTTCGTTCACTTCTTTTTCATTCGAATATTTAGCGATTAATTCAGCCGATGCCGTTTTTCCTAAAAGACTTTCTTTCGAACCATTGTGTGTGATTCCATTTTCCATTGAAATTACCGGATAAATCAACATCGAAAAATCAGGACGTGCGCTAATATCTCCTTTGGCATCATATACTTTATCTAAATAATGCGTAGATGCTGTTGAAGCCAAATGACCTCCAGCCGAAAATCCCATGATTCCAATTTTATTAGCATCTAAGTTCCATTTTTCAGCGTTTCTCCTCAAAGTTCGAATGGCTTCTTGTGCATCTTGCAATGGACCAACGGTTTTATCTGTCATAATAGCATCTGATGGCAAACGGTATTTTAATACAAAAGCCGAAACTCCAATGGAATTGAACCATTTTGCCACATTGATTCCTTCCTTATCAATAGACA
>NCET01000401.1:0-2589 GCA_002280815.1 Flavobacteriales bacterium 32-34-25
AAAGAATTTAGTTATAGTGGAGTCACCTGCGAAGGCGAAAACAATCGAAAAATTTCTAGGAAGTGATTATCAAGTAGAGTCCAGTTATGGGCATATTGCTGATTTACCTTCTAAAGAAATTGGTGTAGATGTAGAAAATGGTTTCAAACCTAAATACGAAGTTTCTGCCGACAAGAAAGCATTGGTAACCAAATTAAAAGGACTAGCAAAGAAAGCCGAAATGGTTTGGTTAGCAAGTGATGAGGATCGCGAGGGAGAAGCTATTTCTTGGCATCTTGCCGAAGAATTAAAATTAGACAAAACCAAAACTAAGCGTATTGTTTTTCACGAAATCACGAAAACTGCGATTTTAAAAGCCATCGATAATCCTAGAGAAATTGATTATAATTTAGTTAATGCACAACAAGCGCGTCGTGTTTTAGACAGATTGGTTGGTTATGAATTGTCACCTGTGCTTTGGAGAAAAATAAAAGGAGGACTTTCTGCCGGACGTGTACAATCAGTATCTGTTCGTTTGATTGTAGAGCGCGAAAGAGAAATTCATAATTTCAAAGCGTTGGCAACATATTCGGTTGTGGCAGAATTTACTAACGAAGCAGGAAAGACTTTTAAAGCCAAATTGCCTAAAAATTTCAATACTAAAAAAGAAGCCGAAGAGTTTTTGAGTAAAAACATCGGTTCTACTTATAAAGTTTCGGATTTAGAAACGAAACCAACAAAAAAATCACCAACAGCGCCATTTACCACTTCGACTTTACAACAAGAAGCAGCGCGTAAATTGTATTTACCTGTTGGAATTACCATGCAATTAGCACAACGTTTGTACGAAGCTGGATTGATTACTTACATGAGAACCGATAGTGTGAACTTATCTAAGGATGCTATGGATGCAGCCGAAGCTGAAATCATAAAATCTTATGGAAAGGAGTTTTCTAATCCTAGAACATTTGCCAACAAAAGTAAAGGAGCCCAGGAAGCACACGAGGCGATTCGTCCAACGGATATGTCGCGTCATACCGTAAATATCGACCGTGATCAGGCTCGTTTGTATGATTTGATTTGGAAAAGAACTTTGGCTTCGCAAATGAGTGATGCGCAATTAGAGCGTACCAATGTTAAAATTGCAGCTAATAATCATAATGAATTGTTCGCAGCTTCGGGAGAAGTATTGCTTTTTGAAGGTTTCCTAAAAGTATATTTGGAAGGAAATGATGATGACGAGGAAGAACAGGAAGGTATGTTGCCTGCAATGAAGGTGAACGAAAAACTACAGAACAATTATATTACGGCTACGGAGCGTTATTCACGTCCGGCAGCGAGATATACTGAGGCTTCTTTGGTTAAAAAATTAGAAGAATTAGGAATTGGTCGTCCGTCAACTTATGCGCCAACGATTTCTACCATTATCAACAGAAATTATGTTGAGAAAGGGAATTTGGAAGGACAAGAACGTAATTATACGCAGCTTACTTTGCAATCAGGAAAGGTAGGAGAGAAGTTGTTGAAAGAAAACACCGGTTCGGATAAAGGCAAATTGGTTCCTACTGATATTGGAACAATTGTTACGGATTTCTTAGTTAAGAATTTCGGGAATATTCTGGATTATAATTTTACTGCAAAAGTAGAGCAGGATTTTGACGAAATTGCCGAAGGTAACATCGAATGGGCTAAGATGATGCAGGAGTTTTACGATCAGTTTCATCCAACGGTAAAAGATGTTGAAGCTAATGCCGACAGAGAAAGTGGAGAAAGAATTTTAGGAACAGATCCGGCAACGGGGAAACCGGTTTCGGTTCGTTTAGGGAAATTTGGTCCAATGGCTCAAATTGGTGATGCTGAAGACGAAGAAAAGAAGTTTGCTAGTTTGATGAAAGAGCAAAACATCGGAAACATTACGTTAGAAGAAGCTTTGAATTTGTTTTTGTTACCAAAAGCATTAGGAACATACAAAGACGAAGAAGTGGAAGTGAGTAACGGTCGTTTTGGTCCGTATGTGCGTCACGGAAGTGTATTTATTTCCTTGCCAAAAGGAGAAGATCCATTGGCTGTAACTAAGGAAAGAGCCCAAGAATTAATCGATGAAAAAATAAAAGCCGATGCGCCAATTGCTACTTACAAAGGCGAAGGAGTGCAAAAAGGGACGGGACGTTTTGGTCCTTTTATCAAATGGGGCGGAATTTTTATTAATGTGAGTAAAAAATACGATTTTGATAATTTATCGCAAGCTGATATTGAAGCTTTGATTGAAGATAAATTACAAAAGAATATTGATAAAGTAATCCACAATTGGGAAGAAGAAGGTATTTTAGTTGAAAAAGCAAGATGGGGACGTTCGGTAATTACGAAAGGAAAAATCAAAATCGAATTGAGTAAAGATGTCGATGCTGCTAAAATGACTTTGGCTGAAGTTCAGGAATTGATTGCTCAAAAAACGCCTGCTAAAAAAGCACCAGCTAAGAAGGCGGCCGCTAAAAAGCCAGCAGCAAAAAAGACTACAACTAAAAAGAAATAAAACTAGTATTTTCCTCTTATTCTTGGGAAGCAAAAAAGTTGAGAATAGCATATTATGATAGGATTTGATTTTCTGGA
>NCET01000401.1:2624-7335 GCA_002280815.1 Flavobacteriales bacterium 32-34-25
ATTCCCATAATTATTGGAGGTTCACAGGATTTAACATACAGCATGTATCGTGCTTATGATGAATTAGAACAAATGGTCAATCTGGTTGCTATTGATAGTAAATTCGACTTTGGAAAAGAAGATGAGCAAATGTCTAGCAATTCTTATTTGTCTCAAATGATTATCGATGAACCCAATAATTTATTTAATTTTTGCAACATTGGTTACCAAACCTATTACAATTCTCAGGAAGAAATTGATCTAATAGAAAAATTATTTTTTGATGGCTACCGTCTTGGTGAAGTTTCAAATAATATAGCCCTTGCCGAACCTGTTTTTAGAGATGCCGACATTGTTAGCTTAGATTTAAATGCAGTAAAATCAGCCGATTCTGGAAATTTTGTTTCTTTTGCTCCTAATGGTTTTAATGGAAAAGAAATTTGTGCTTTAGCAAGATATGCAGGAATAAGTGATAAGGTTTCGATGTTTGGGGTTTTTAATCATCATAATTCTCGTCAGGAATCGATTTTGATTACACAAATTATCTGGTATTTTATCGAAGGTTATCATTATCGTTCTAAAGAGTATCCTTTTGGAAGTAGGGAGAATTATATTAAATACAGCGTTCCTATTGAGGATGAGACTTTGGTTTTTTATAAAAGTGATAGAACTGATCGTTGGTGGATCGAAATTCCTTTTGTTTCGAATGGGAATAATAAATTAAAGCGAAATACGTTATTACCTTGTTCATACGAAGAGTATCTAGGAGCTTGTAATCAAGAACTTCCGGAAAGATGGTGGAAAGCACAAAGGAAAAATGTGCTTTAACGCAGTTTTTAAAAGGAATAGATTGGTGTAGTAATTGAGTTTGGTTTTTATGTTGATGTAGTTAAAAAACTACGGTTCATCGGATAAATGTGTTTTTAATCGTGTTTTTACGCATTTAGTCGATAAAATGTTTTTTTTATAATTTATTTAACTTTACTTTTGGGTAAGTATGTAATTAAAGAAAAAAAATATTGTTTTATTAATAAATAATAAATACGTTTACAGACTTAAAAAATAAAGAATATATAACCCGAATTTATATGAAGAAGTTCATTGCATTTATGGCAATTTTGTCACTTTTAATAAGCTGTGGTAAATCGAGTGATAAAGGAGAGTTAGTCGGTGTTAAAGGTGCAAAATGGCATCCAGAAAAACCATACGGAATGACTTTAGTTCCTGGTGGAGCCTATATTATGGGTAAATCTGACGAAGATCTTGCTGGTGTTCAAGATGCCCAAACTAAAACTGTAACCGTGCGTTCATTTTATATGGATGAAACGGAGATTACTAACAGCGAGTACCGTCAATTTGTAGAATGGGTAAAAGATTCTACGATCCGAACGAAGTTAGCAATTGCAGCAGATGAGAATAATGTTAAATCTACTGATGAAAAAGGTAAAAAAGCGGGAAGTATAGGTGATTTTGCATTTAACGATGCTGATCCTGAAAAAATGACCGCTTATGATAAATACATGTATGATAATTACTACAGTATTGATACCTCATTTTATGCAGGTAGAAAATTAAACAAAAATGTAAAATTAATTAAAGATCCAAAACAATATCCTGATGAATATTATGTAGAGGTAATGGATAAGATGTATATTCCAATTGAGGAATCTTACAACGGCTTACGCAGTATTGATGTAGATAAATTGAAATTCCGTTTTTCTTGGATGGACATTCAGGCTGCAGCTAAAGCTAAAGTGGGTAAAAGAAAAGATTTTATTAGAAATGAAGAAGTAAAAGTATATCCTGATACTACAGTTACTACAGTTTGGATTAAAGACTTTGCTTATTCGTATAATGAGCCTATGCACAATGACTATTTTTGGCATAAAGCTTACGGAGAGTATCCTGTAGTAGGAGTAAAATGGACACAAGCTAAAGCTTTTTGTGCATGGAGAACCCTAAACAAAAACACTTACATCAAATCTAAAAAGAGTGGTCGTGACTTGATTAATTCTTTTAGATTGCCTACTGAGGCTGAATGGGAATATGCTGCTAGAGGTGGTCTGGAATCAGCTACTTATCCTTGGGGAGGTCCTTATACTAAAAATGACAGAGGTTGTTTCTTAGCTAATTTCAAACCAAATAGAGGAGATTATGCAGCTGATGAGGCTTTGTATACTGTTGAAGCTAAATCCTATGAACCTAACGGTTATAATCTATACAATATGGCTGGAAATGTTTCGGAATGGACAGATTCATCTTATGATCCAAATGCTTACGAATATGTATCTACAATGAACCCAAATGTTTTAGATGCTTCAAATAAACGTAAAGTAGTTCGCGGAGGATCTTGGAAAGACGTTGCTTATTTCTTGCAAGTAAGTACCAGAGATTTTGAATATGCTGATTCAGCGAGAAGTTTCATTGGTTTTAGAACAGTTCAAGATTACATGGGTGTTCAAACAACTGGAACAGGAGACGCAAGAAGAAACAGATAAAACCCCTAAAATTAATTAATAAATAAAACCTACACACTAACTCAAAAAAAACTAAGATTATGGCATTATTAGGTAAAAAAGCAATGAATTTTGCATACGGAATGGGAGCAGCAGTTGTAATTGTTGGAGCTCTTTTTAAAATTACACACTTTGAACTTGGACCACTTACAGGTACATTAATGCTTTCTATTGGATTATTAACAGAGGCTTTTATTTTTGCTCTTTCTGCATTTGAACCAGTAGATACCGAATTAGATTGGACTTTAGTTTACCCTGAATTGGCTAATGGAACTCCAGCTGCTAATAGAAAACCAAAAACTGAATCTCCTGCTGAGGCTCAAGGATTGTTGTCACAAAAATTAGATGCTATGCTTAAAGACGCTAAAATTGATGGTGAATTGATGGCTAGCTTAGGAAATAGTATCAAAAATTTCGAATCGGCTGCTAAAGGAATTGCTCCTGCTGCTGACGGAATTGCTGCTACAAAAAAATACAGCGACGAATTGTCTATGGCTGCTGCTCAAATGGAAGCGTTAAATAGTTTGTACAAAGTACAATTAGAAAGTGCTTCTAGAAATGCTGAAGCTAACAAAGAAATTGCTGAAAATGCTTCTAAATTAAAAGAGCAAATGCAATCGATGACTGCAAATATTTCTTCATTGAACAATGTTTATGGAGGTATGCTTTCTGCAATGAATAACAAAGGATAATAATTAAGTTCGAGACTATTAAACAAAATTACTACAACTAATTATTAGAAAATATGGCAGGAGGAAAACTAACCCCTAGACAGAAGATGATTAACCTGATGTACTTGGTTTTCATCGCTATGTTGGCAATGAATGTTTCAAAAGAAGTAATATCAGGATTTGGATTAATGAACGAAAAATTTGAAAGTTCAAATAAATGCCAATTCGAAACAAACCAATGACCAAATGCTTCTTGCTTTAGAGACAAAAGCAGCTGAAGCTAAAGGAGAATTTGCTGTAGCAGCAACAACAGCTCATAAAGTAAAAAAAATTACAGATAATTTCTTTAACTATATCAATTCTTTAAAAGAACAAGCAACTAAAGGTTTTGAGGTTGATCCAGAAACTGGAAAACTACCTTATGAAGATATGGATAAGAGTGATAATGTAGACGATTGGTTTACAGGAGAAGGATACTCTAAAAAAGGTAATGAAATTATCGCAACTATTAATCAGTATAAAGCAGATATAAAAGCGACTTTAGGTACTGAAAAAAAATATAGTGGTATCATCAAGGAAATTGAAGAGAAATTTGATCTTTCTGATGTGAAAAATAAAGAAGGTTTAAAAGATAAGTTTTTAGCTTATCATTTTAAAGGTTTTCCAGCTATAGCAACAGTTGCAAAATTATCATCTTGGCAAAATGACATCAACAAGGTGGAATCTGATGTGTATAGCATCGCTTTAGGAAAAGCAGCGGTTGAAGCAGCTTCTTACAGCAATTATATTGTTGTCTTAGATAAAAATGCTTACTTTCAAGGTGAAGCGGTTACAGGAAAAGTAGTTTTAGGTCGTTTAGATGAAAACACAAAACCAACAGGTTTTAATCTTAATGGAAGACCAGGTAAAATTGTTGCTGGACAGGCAGTAGTTTCTTTAACAGCGGGAGGAGTAGGAGAGCAAGCTATTGGAGGTCAATTTACTTTTACAGAAGATGGAAAAACAATTCCATTAAAATTCACTGGAAAATATGTTGTAGTTCCAAAACCTAATTCGGCTACAATTTCTGCTGATAAAATGAATGTAGTGTATAGAGGTGTTGTAAACCCTATCTCAATTTCATTTGCAGGTATTGCTGATAATAATGTTAATGCTTCGGCTCCAGGTCTATCTAAAGTTGGAAACGGAAAATACAACATGAGTCCGCAAGGAGGAAATGAAGTAGTGATTAATGTTTCAGGAAAATTGCCAAACGGACAAACTGTTTCAGATAAAAAAGTATTTAGAATCAAAGGTATTCCTGGGCCAACAGGTACAATTAGAGGTGAAATGGGTGTTGTAAAAGGACCTAAATCTAACTTAGAAATTGCTACTATTGGAGCTAAATTAGTTGACTTTGATTTTGATGTTAATTTAAATGTTGTTGGATTTAATTTAAAAGTTACAGGTCAACCTACTGTGGTTGTTTCTGGAGACAGATTGAATGCACAATGTAAAGCAGTTCTTTCTAAAGCAGGAAGAGGAGATCAGGTTACTATTTCTGAA
>NCET01000402.1 GCA_002280815.1 Flavobacteriales bacterium 32-34-25
ATCAGGGCTAGATTTAAATACAAAGAATAACGATTCATAATTAAAAAATAAAATTCATAATTTAAAATATTACGACATGATTTTAGAAATGAAAGTTCCATCACCAGGGGAATCTATTAAAGAAGTTGAAATCGCCACTTGGTTAGTAAAAGATGGGGATTATGTTGAAAAAGATCAAGCTATTGCTGAAGTAGATTCAGACAAAGCTACATTAGAATTGCCTGCTGAAGCAAGTGGTATCATTACCCTAAAAGCAGAAGAAGGTGATGCAGTAGCAGTAGGAGCAGTAGTTTGTCATATTGATACTGCGGCAGCTAAACCATCAGGTTCAGCTCCAGCAGCGGCAGCGCCTGCAGCAGCACCAGTTGCTGAAGCACCAAAAGCAGCGGCTCCGGCAGCACCAGCAGCTACTTATGCAACTGGAACACCATCTCCGGCAGCTAAAAAAATATTAGACGAAAAAAACATCGCACCGGCAACTTTATCAGGAACCGGTAAAGGTGGAAGAATAACTAAAGATGATGCAGTAAATGCTGTTCCATCAATGGGAACTCCTACAGGTGGAAGCCGTGGAGTAGAGCGTACTAAATTGTCTATGTTGCGTCGTAAAGTAGCTGAAAGATTAGTAGCTGCTAAAGCAAAACACGGTGGTATTGGTTTAGGATACATGTCATTCTTTACAAAAGCGGTAACAAGAGCTTTAGAATTGTTTCCTGATGTAAACTCTATGATGGACGGTGATCACAAAATTGCTTATGATTTTGCTGATATCTCTATCGCAGTTTCTGGACCAAAAGGATTAATGGTTCCTGTAGTTCGTAATGCTGAAAACTTAACTTTCCGTGGAATTGAAGCTGAAATCAAAAGATTAGCTATCAAAGCACGTGATGGTCAAATTACTGTTGATGATATGACAGGTGGTACTTTTACAATCACTAATGGTGGTGTATTTGGTTCTATGTTGTCTACGCCAATTATCAATCCTCCTCAATCAGGAATTTTAGGAATGCACAACATTATTGAGCGTCCAATTGCTGTAAAAGGTAAGGTAGAAATTCACCCAATGATGTATGTGGCTTTATCTTATGACCACAGAATTATCGATGGTCGTGAGTCTGTTGGTTTCTTAGTTGCTGTTAAAGAAGCTTTAGAAAATCCAGTAGAATTGCTTTGCGGTGGAAACCCTAAAAAAGCATTTGAATTGTAATTCAAAAATGTCATTCTGAGCGAAAGCGAAGAATCTAAATATAAATCCCAAATTCCTCCCGATGTTTCGGGATTGGAGTTTGGGATTTTCTTTTTATATTCGAAAAATAAATAGAGAATTATGAAAGTCAAATTAATGTTGCTTATGGTTTTTTTAGGAATGCTCACTGTTTTTGCAAATCCACCAGCGAAAAAACGAATTTTGGTTTACACCAAAAACGGAAAAGGTTATGTGCATAAAAATATTCCTTTTAGTGTGGAAGCCTGGAAGAAAATTGGAGAAGCCAACAATCTAATTGTTGATGTTTCGGATGATCCGGCGGTAATGACCACCGAAAATCTGGCTAAGTATAGCTGTCTGGTTTTTTCGAATACCTGTAATGATATCTTTGATACCGAAGAACAAAAGCAAGCTCTTGTGGATTATATTCATGCTGGTGGTGCTTTTGTAGGTGTTCATAGTGCGTCGGATTCTGAAAAAGACTGGCCTTGGTTTGCAACATTGGTAGGTGGGAGATTTAAAAGACATCCGGCTTTTCAGTCTTTCGAAATAAAAGTGATTGATAAAAACCATCCTGCGACTACGATGCTAGGGGAAATTTGGAGAAAAGAAGATGAGTGTTATTATATAAATGAATTCAATCCTAATAATCATGTGCTTCTGGCTGCCGATATGCGAACGGTTAAAGACAGTGAAAAAGAAGTCTATCCAGGACGAACTTTTGGAGATTACTTACCATTGGCCTGGTGTCATGAGTTTGAAGGCGGTAGAGTTTTTTATACCGCTTTAGGGCATGATAGTAAAGATTATGTTGACCCTGTCTTTATTCAGCATCTTACAGGCGGACTTTTATGGGCATTAGGTGAAAATCCAAAAGAGTCTCATTCGAAAAAAAGAATCAAAAGCAAATAGGCTTAAAATGAGTTAACAGCAGATTCACAGAATTATTTTTTAATCTGCGAATCTGCGGTTAATTAGAGGACATCATTTTATTTGAATTCTACCCAGTCAAACAAAGCATAATTTTGTGTAGCAGGAATATGGTCGCCTATAAAACTCAAGTTTTCGACACTACAGAAAATCTTAAACTTAGTTGCTGTACCATATGTAAGCGTTCTTGTTGTTAAGATTTGGTTGTCAATTTTCCAGGTTGCCACGTATTTTTTCTTGTTGTTTAGAGCCAATTCGATAGTAAAAGTGTACCATTGACCTCGTTTGATTTTACTTTGAAAGGAATGACTTGGATTAGCCTGAGAAGTGGCATAAACAACAAGGTCGTCAGTTGTGGCATTTAGTCCTTGGCGAATAGTTTCTTTGCCGTAGCCTATTTCAAAATCAAGTTCGTGAGTGTCGTCAGCGTATAAAAATGCGCCAATACTTGCACAATCGCCAATACCCATTTCGGGAACAAAAACTCTCCAGGAATACGTTCCAGTAGAATAAGTGCTAACCGATTTCACTTTAGTTCTGTCCCAAGTATTAGCGTTGGTAAACATACGTAAACTTCCATTTTCGATAAAATAATTTGGAACACCCACTTGGGTAGCATCTTCCCACTCATTTATGTCGCTGAAGTTCCATGTTTTTAAAGTAGTTGAAGGTGTTCTTGAGCCAGTGTTTTTTGATATTTCTGATGAATTGCTAGAAGTTTCAGGCGTAGTTGATGCTGTTTCTTCAATTATGTCTTCTGAGGAACAGGAAAACAAGAGCATTCCTAGAACTAAACAGGTTATTTTAGAGTAGTTTTTTATCATTGTTTTTGGTTCTTTTTTGGTTGTAGTAAATATAGGTAATTATTGTAATAATCAATTATGGCTCTGCCTTTTAAT
>NCET01000403.1 GCA_002280815.1 Flavobacteriales bacterium 32-34-25
CATATCCACTTCGAGTTCCTCGGCTACAATTTGCGGCACCGATTGATAAGAACCTTGTCCCATTTCGGCTCTGTGATTCACAATCGTTACTTTTCCAGACGGATTGATAATAATCCAAGGACACAATTCGATTTCTGAATCATTCAGTTCTGAAGGTCTTACAAGTACTGGTGCGCCATTGGCTGGAAAGTAAAAACCAAGGCAAAGTGCTGCACCTCCCAATCCGGTAAGTTTTAGAAAATTTCGTCTCGTATTATCTATGTTATTATTTTTAGTCATCGGATAATCATTAAAATTAAGGCAATACTATTTTGCTGGAGCATAAGCTCCTGTTTGTAGCCATGTGATCCAAGCTTTTTTAAACTGGGCATGTGTTAGAGGCGGAAGTGTTCTTCCTTCTCCCATATTCCAGCCTGCTTTTACCAAACCATCATCTGCGTGGGCAATCAGCATTTTTAGATCCTTATGTCCATTTAGTTTTGGGTTAACCAATTGTTTCGCCAACTCGTGAGCTGTTTTCCCTTCGAAAACCATTTTCATATCGGCAGGTGGTAAATGCCATTCTGAATTTCCTGGAGGCGTATGCAATCCCGGACTATTTGAGGGTTGATGACAATTGGCACATTTCATTGCATACAAACCTTTTCCATCTTTTCCTCTTTTAGGTTGCATGCTGTGAATCACGCTATTGTCTCCTTGAAGTGGAATATCGCCTTTGGGATGACAATTCACACAACGCGGACTCATCAATACTTTGTAAACCTGCTTAAAAGCCGCTACAGATGCGATACTGTCTTTTTTTATCGGTGTAATGGCAACATATTCTTTTTCTGTTGACCGATAATTCGAAACGGTAAATGCCAGTCCAATTCCTGATACTAATAGTACAGCTATCACTATAAATTTAATTTTTGTTGACATAGTTTTTTATTTATGGCTTCCGATCAAATTTTGTTTTTCTTTTGCATTTCCGAAGCCAGATGTATGGCTTTACGAATTCGTGGATACGTACCGCATCGGCAAATATTACCCGCCATGGCATCGTCTATATCCTGATCGCTCGGATTTGGGTTTTCCCGAAGAAGAACCGCTGCCGACATGATTTGTCCAGAATGGCAATAGCCACATTGTGGCACATCAATTTCCTGCCAAGCTTTTTGCGCTGGATGATCGTTATTTTGAGATAATCCTTCTATAGTCACTACATTTTTACCTTCAGCCCGACTCATTTTGGTTACGCAAGAGCGTACCGCTTCTCCGTCAAGATGTACTACACAAGCTCCGCATTGTGCGACACCACATCCAAATTTGGTTCCAGTAAGCCCCAATGTATCTCGAATTGCCCAAAGCAAAGGCATTTCAGGACTTACATCAAGTTTTACAACTTTACCGTTTACTGTTAATTGTATCATATTAAGGTCTGATTTTAAAATGGATAAGCATTCCTATTCAAGTGGTCTATTTCATTTTGTAATTTACAAAAAAACAAACCCGTTTTTACAAATTTAAAATATGTTATTTTAGTGAAGCCATTTGTCAGGACATTCGCTTTAAAAAAAAGTTTCACACAAATTCCACAAATTTACACGAAGACTAAATTTTAAAAATTTCACCAATTCATAAAATCTGTGTCTGATAATTTAAATGCAAATACCTTGGCATTTATATTTTTTTAAAATTATTTATTGTTTACTTCTGCATATTCTTCTTCGCTTACAGCTTGCAGCCATTTTACTTGTTCGTCTCCTTTAAAATTGGTAACAGCTATATGCACCATTTTACTGCTTGCTGATGCACCATGCCAGTGTTCTACATCTTCAGGAATATTGATTACATCTCCTTTTTTAATGGGTTGTGCCAATTTTCCTTTCTCCTGATAAAATCCTTCACCATCAGTAACAATCAAAATCTGTCCTTTAGGATGTGTGTGCCAATTTGTTCTAGCATTGGGTTCGAATGTTATGCTTGCTATCGAAAATTCGTTGTTTTTATCTTTCGAAATTAATAGTGATAAAAAAGCGTTTCCACTAAACCAATCGCTAGGCAATGGTGTGCCTTTTGGAAAAAGTGGGGAAGTATCCTCTGTTGTCATATCTTGTTGTTTTTGTTGTTTTTGTTGTTTTTGTTGTTATTACATGCTTAACATCTAAAGATTTAAACTTAAGCATTTTTAAATTAAGTTCAACTATCTGATTGGGCAGAATCAATGTTTTTTCCTATAAACAAAAAAAGGTTTATCTGAAAATTACGTGCAGATAAACCTTAAGAGTTTGTATTCATTTATTTCAAATGTTCTTTAAAGAAAGCACCTAATTTATCAAAAGGAATCACATCCACTTTATCATACAAATCAACGTGAACTGCATTTGGAATAATTAGTAGTTCTTTTGGCTCATTTGCTACTTTAAAAATGTCTTCACTAAAATATCTGGAGTGCGCATTTTCTCCTGCAATCAATAACATCGGTCTTGGGGAAATTTCTTTTACATAACTTAAAATAGGCATATTCATAAACGAAATCGCATTTGTAATTAACCATGCTCCGTTTGAGTTCACAGAATTGACCTGAAAATCACAGAATTGACCTGAAAACCACGTGGGGTTCTGTAATAGTCAAAATATTCTTTTACAAATTGTGGTTCATCGCCTTTCAAGGTTTCTGGTAAATTTCTTGGACCATCTGCTGGTTTTCCAGCTTCGGCATCTTTCCAACGTTGTTCCCCCAATCCTTCCAAAGTTTTGGTGCGCTGTTCTAATGTCACCGAATCATTATAGCCTTTCGACATGACTCTGGTCATATCATACAAACTTGTGGTTGCAACGGCTTTCACTCTTTTGTCAATCGCAGTTGCATTCAAGGCAAAACCGCCAAAACCGCAAATCCCGATGATGCCAATTTTATTTCGGTCAACATTTTGCTGCAATCCTAAAAAATCAACCGCTGCGCTAAAATCTTCAGTATTGATTTCTGGTGAAGCTACATTTCTTGGTTCGCCGCTACTTTCTCCTGTGTAAGATGGGTCGAAAGCCAAAGCTATAAAACCACGTTCCGCCATTTGGTTAGCATATAATCCTGACGATTGTTGTTTCACAGCTCCAAAAGGGCCGCTGATGACAAGTGCTGCTAATTTTTCAGTTCCTGCGTTTTTAGGAAGATATAAATCACCGCTTAATGTAATTCCATAACGATTTTTGAATATCACTTTTTGACGACTTACTTTATCGCTTAATTCGAATGTATAATGTACTGTTGATGTATTCATTTTTTCTGATTTTGATTTTACTTTTTGTGCCAATAATTGTACTGTTACCAGAAACAATATTGCGATTACGAATGCTTTTTTCATTTTTATTAAATTAAATTGTTTTTAAAAGTTTTGCAGGAATTCCACCTACTATAGTGTTGTCGGGAACATCTTTAGAGACTACAGCTCCTGCTGCTACAACTGCATTTTCACCAATCGTTACGCCAGGCAAAATGGTAGCTCCTGTCCCAATCCAAGCATTTTTTTTAATGTGAATGGGTTTTGGAATTAAAGAATGTCGGTCTTCGATTGCAGTTGGATGCCCTTCGGTAAGCAAACTTACTTTTGGAGCTATTAATACGTTATCTTCTATCGTAATTCCGCCCAAATCCAGAAAAGCACAATCGAAGTTGATGAATACATTTTTACCAATTTTGGTGTGTTTTCCGTAATTAATGTGCAATGGTGTAAATACGGTTACGCTTTCGTCGATTTCAGTATTAGTGATTTGGCTTAAAAAATTTCTGATTTCAGCAGGGTTTGATGAATTATTCATTTCAATCAATAATTTCTTTGTAGCAAAGGAAGCTTCACGCAATTTATAGGCGTCTTTATCTTTTGGTGAAATGATTTCTCCATTTTTTAATCGCTCGAATATAGTTGTTGTCTGCATTGACTGTTAAGATTTATAATGCAAATTTAAAGACAAAGCCTCGCAGTGACTTTACTGCGAGGCTCAAAGAATCTTTCTGAAAAGCTCAACTTCAAACTTCCGTAGGCGAAATTCCATATTGCTTTTTAAAAGCTGTAGAAAAATGCGACGGATTTTTAAAACCCACTTCCACATACACATCCTGTACTTTTTTGTCTTCTTCTTTCAATTTAAAATAAGCAACTTCAAGACGTTTTTTAATAAGCCATTTTTGCGGAGTAAGGCTACTTATTTTTTTAAAATCTCTTTTAAAGGTTGCCAAACTTCTCCCTGTGAAAGATGCAATTTGTTCCATTGTTAGTTCATCCTGATAATTTTCATTTAGGAATTCTAAGATGTCTACTTTCCAAGGTTCAGCAAAATCAAACAATATTGGATATAATAATTCATTACTATTTAA
>NCET01000040.1 GCA_002280815.1 Flavobacteriales bacterium 32-34-25
TTAAAGAATCAGAAAATTATTTTTTCTCTGATTTTTCCATTTTAGCTTTCAATGCAGCTAATACATCATTGTTATCTCCTAAAGTTGCAGCTGGTGCATTAGTAGTAGAAGCAGATGAAGTATTTTCAGTTGCAGCTTTCACATTTTTCTCTTCTTCTTCACGGAAGATAGCAGTGTGAGATGCAACTACTCTTTTGAATTCTTTGTTGAATTCGATTACTTTGAAATCAGCAGATTCACCTTTTTTCAATTTCTTTCCGTCTTCTTTTTCAAGGTGACGAGTAGGAATGAAAGCAACGATATCATCTCCAAATTCTACAGTAGCTCCTTTGTCAACGATTTCAGAGATTTCTCCGTTGTGGATAGTTCCTACAGCGAAAGAATCTTCGTATTGATCCCAAGGATTAGCAGTAGTTTGTTTGTGACCTAAAGATAATTTACGTCCGTCAACATCTAATTCTAATACAACTACGTCTAATTTTTCACCAACATTTACAAATTCAGATGGGTGTTTGATTTTCTTAGTCCAAGATAAGTCAGAGATGTAGATTAATCCATCAATTCCTTCTTCTAATTCTACGAAAATACCAAAGTTTGTAAAGTTTCTAACAATACCTGAATGTTTAGAACCTACAGGGTATTTAGAAGTAATATCAGTCCATGGATCTTGAGTCAATTGTTTGATACCTAATGACATCTTACGATCGTCTCTATCTAAAGTCAAGATAACTGCTTCAACAACATCACCTACTTTTACGAAATCCTGAGCAGAACGTAAATGAGTAGACCATGACATTTCAGAAACGTGGATTAAACCTTCAACACCTTCAGCAACTTCAATAAATGCACCGTAATCAGCGATTACAACTACTTTACCAGAAACTTTATCACCAATAGTTAAGTTAGCATCTAATGCATCCCATGGGTGAGCGTTTAATTGTTTCAATCCTAATTGAATTCTTGTTTTCTCATCATCAAAATCAAGGATTACAACGTTCAATTTTTGGTCTAATTCAAGAACTTCAGATGGGTGGTTGATTCTTGACCAAGAAAGGTCAGTAATGTGGATTAATCCATCAACACCACCTAAGTCAATAAATACACCGTAAGAAGTAATGTTTTTAACAACACCTTCTAATACTTGTCCTTTTTGTAATTGACCGATGATTTCTTTTTTCTGTACTTCAATATCAGCCTCGATAAGCGCTTTGTGAGATACAACAACATTTTTGAATTCGTGGTTAATTTTTACCACTTTGAATTCCATAGTTTTATTTACATAAACATCGTAGTCTCTAATTGGCTTAACATCAATTTGAGATCCTGGTAAGAACGCTTCAATTCCGAAAACGTCAACGATCATACCACCTTTAGTTCTGCATTTAACGAAACCATTAACGATCTCTCCAGTTTCATTAGCTGCAATAACTCTATCCCAAGATTTAATAGTACGTGCTTTACGGTGAGATAATACTAATTGACCTGTTTTGTCCTCACGGATGTCAATTAATACTTCAACCTTGTCACCTACTTTTAAAGCTGGGTTGTAACGGAATTCATTTAAAGAAATAACACCTTCAGATTTAGCATTGATATCAACGATAACGTCTCTATCCGTAATTCTAACTACAACTCCTTCAACTACTTCTTCTTGATCTGTAGAAATGAAAGTTTTAGATACTAGTTCTTCAAACTCTAATAAGTTTTTTTCATCTACTGCATCAATACCTTCTTCAAAGTTGTGCCAGTTAAAATTTGCTAAAAACTCTTCTTGTGATTTAATTTGTTCAGACATGCTGATAAAAAATTTGTATTCTGTATTCTCTCGAGTTTCTTAATGTGACAGAAAACAACAGAAGTTGTTTGTATAATTAGTTGATACCTAAAGGAAACTCTTATTCACCAAAAGGTGCGCAAAATTAATTCTTTTTTACGAAACTACAAAACAAATCCCGCATGATTAAAAGTTCTTGATAACGAAAAGGAGTGAAACCATAGTGTTTTACTCCTTTTTGTTGTTTTTATTTACCTTATTCGAGAATCTTTTTCAATGTCCTCTATTTCATACAATGAAAACATCCTTACCAAGAGCACCTTCTTTTACATTTTTTATATATGCCTCTTTATAGGCCGTCAAAGGGTAAGTATTACTTACATGAACACCCATGCCTTTTGCAACATAATCTGCCACAAGATTCAAATCTTGTACATTGGGTTTCATAATAATAAATTTGTATTTCTTTTTTGAAATCAGATTATTAAAAAATGAATTTATAAATACAGGTAATTCAGGGATTGCCGTAATATAAGTTGCTTGAGAATTCATTATTTTTTTGGCTTTCGGGTAGGGAAGTTTATTTGAAAGTTCAAGAATAACATCAAATTTTCGATTCAGATCACTTACATTTTGTTTATTATAATCGATTGTGTAATCGCTTCCCCATTTTTTTAGAAATTCCTGTCCTTTAGCACTTGCTACAGCGGTTACGACTGCACCCCTATTTTTTGCAATTTGTATAGCAAACATTCCTACACCGCCAGATGCTCCATTTATTAAAACATGCTGACCTTTTGTAATGTTACCTTTGACAAGCATCTGAAGAGCCGTTTGTCCAGCTGTGGGGATAGTAGCAGCATGCTCAAATGAAATATTTGCAGGTTTTAATGCAATTTGCTTTTCATCTGCCAGCACGTACTCTCCAAGTACTCCATCCTTAAAAGGGTCAAGTATTCCAAATATCTCATCACCTACTTTAAAACCAAGAACATCACTACCTGCCATTTCAATTATTCCTGAAAAATCGCAGCCGACATATTTAGGAAACTTAGAACCAGACATTAATTTAACGTCTCCCATAAAAATCTTCCAATCTATGGGATTGATAGCAACTGATTTAATTTTAATTAAAAACTGCTGATTGTTCGGAATTGGCTTTTCAATCTCTTCGAGATTTAAAACATCTACATTACCATATTTAGTATAAACTACTTTTTTCATAAATTATAAGTTTAAAAATGGATAATCAATGTAACCTTGGTCTTGTCCACCATACATAGTTGCTTTATCAGGTTGATTCAATTCTGCATTTAGTTCAAAACGGTTTGGTAAATCTGGATTAGCTAAAAATAAAGCTCCATAAGATATTAATTTTGCAATTCCTTTTTCTAATTCTGCTTCCCCAGTTTCTTTTGTATAGCCACAGTTTGCAATAATTGTATGATGAGTGAGTTTCCCAAATGTTTCAATTACGTTGACTGGATAGTGTGGAAATTTGTCACTTGGAAACGGAATATTCATCAAATGTATGTATGCCAAAGGCAATTTGTTTAGCTCATTAATTAGTAAGGTAAATTGTTCAATTGGATTTTGATGCACAATACTGTTATACAAACTTGTTGGCGACAATCGTATGCTCACTTTGTCAGCTCCTATTGCTTTTACAAGTTCATTCATCACTTCAAGCACAAAACGATTTCTGTTTTCATTATTTCCGCCATATTGGTCAGTTCGTTGATTAGAGCTTTCTGCTAAAAACTGATTGGGTAAATAACCAAAAGCCGAATGAAGTTCAACCCCGTCAAAACCTGCCTCTATAGCATTTAAAGCTGCTTTTTTATATTCTTGAATAATACTTTGTATTTCTTCAATTTCCAATACTCTTGGGGTTTCATAATCTTTCATCCCTCCCATGGTGAAATGTTGTTGTCCTTCAATAGCTATCGCTGATGGTGCAACAGGCAATTCTCCATTTTTCACCAATGAATGTCCAACACGACCAGTATGCCAAAGTTGAGCATAAATCACACCTCCCTTTTTGTGAACAGCTTGTGTAACTTTTTTCCAGGCAGTAATCTGTTCAGCAGTATAAATTCCTGGTGTAAGTGGACTTCCTGTGGCTTGTTTAGAAATATTTATGGCTTCACTAATGATTAAGCCTGCACTCACTCGTTGTGTATAGTAGGTTATTGTAGAATCACCTACGATGCCATTTATGCTAGCACGGGAACGTGTCATTGGTGCCATAACCATACTGTTTTTAAGTATGTTATTACCCACTCTAATTGATTTTAGTAAATTCATTTTTTTTATTTTCTTTAAAATTAAGTTGCAAACTTATATCCATTACTTTACTTTTGCAAGTAGTTACACTTATGTACAGTAGTAACCTAAAGTAAAGCAATGAGCAAAATCAATAAGTTATGATTGAAAAAAAAATATGTGTTTCTGAAAAAAGTTGTTCTTTAAAAGAAGTTATAGATATTATAGGTGGAAAATGGGCTCTACCGATTGTTTATAGGTTGTCAAAAGGTAAAATGCGTTTTAAAGAATTGGAAAGAAGTGTTGAAGGAATTAATACCCGAATGTTAGTCAAGGAATTGAAGAATATGGAAGCTAATGGAATTATTACCAGAGAAGTTTTTGCAACTGTTCCTCCAACTGTAGAATATACGCTAACAAGCAAAGGAGAAAAACTGATGCCAAGTATTGGGGCTTTGTATAGCTGGGGTCAAGAATTTATTGACTAATTTTTGTCATATAAGGTTTCCGATTGCATTATGTGTTTTAAAAACAAACGCATCCTTTTTGACTAAACAAAAAGTTGATTAAACTAAATAGTACAATTCTAAATTTCCCAAATTTGTATTGTTAAAAAGAAAACATAATTCTAATAATGAAAAGTAGTATCCTGACAAAGATAGCATCTATTAGTGAGTATCATAAAAAAAGAGGCTTACCACCTCCTTCTCATCCTTTAATAAGTGTGATAGATGGCTACACGGGTATCCCAATTGAAAAAGAGGCTTTTTTAAATGTTTCACTTGGCTTTTATAAGGTTTTCATTAAAAAGCAAATGGAGGGTAAGCTAAAATATGGGCAACGAAAATATGATTTTGATGAAGGAACAATGTTTTTTATGGCACCTAATCAGGTTTTTGGTATTGACATAAAAGAACATTCCATTCAGAACCCTGATGATTGGTTTCTGTTAATTCATCCCGATTTTTTATGGAATACTTCTTTAGCAAAGCAAATAAAGAAATACGATTTTTTTAATTATGCTACAAATGAAGCCTTATTCCTTTCAGAAAAAGAAGAAAATATTTTGCGTCAAATTGTACAAAATATCAAACAAGAATGTTTGTCAAACATTGATAAATTCAGTGAAAGTATCATCATATCCCAAATAGAAACTTTATTGAACTATTCCGAGCGGTTTTATCAGCGTCAATTCATTACAAGAAAAATAGCCAATCATCAAGTCCTTGGTCAATTAGAAGAATTATTAAACGATTATTTTGATGCTAGTTTAGCAAAGGAAAAAGGATTACCAACAGTAAAATATGTATCTGAAAAACTAAATACATCACCAAGTTATTTAAGCGGTTTGTTAAAATCCTATACTGGGCAAAGTACTCAGCAACATATACACGAAAAATTAATTGAAAAAGCAAAGGAAAAACTATCTACCACAAACTTAACAGTAAGCGAAATAGCATACGAATTGGGCTTTGAACATTTGCCATCTTTCAGTAAACTTTTTAAAGCCAGAACCAGTATGACTCCTTTGGAATTTAGGACATCTTTTAATTAAAATTCTAGTAGTAAATAAATAATAATCAATAAAATATTAAGAAAATGAAAGTTTCAGGAAACAAAATTTTAATTACTGGTGGAGCAACTGGTATAGGCTTAGGGCTTACAGAACGATTTTTACAAGAAGGAAACACTATAATTATTTGTGGAAGAAGACAAGATGTGTTGCAAGAAGTTGTAAATAAGTATCCTTCCGTAATAACAAAAGTATGTGATTTAGCAAATGAAGCTGACCGTATTGATTTATACAATTGGATTGCCAAAAATCACAGCGATTTAAATGTTTTGATAAATAATGCAGGTATTCAAAACAGAGTTCATCCAATGGATAAAGATTATTACGAAAAGGCACAAACCGAAATAAATATTAATGTTTTAGCACCATTACATTTGATCACCTTATTTACTCAATTGAAAAGTTTAGATACTGTAATCAATGTAACATCGGGCTTAGCGTTTACTCCAATGACACAAATGCCTGTATATTGTGGTACAAAAGCCTTTTTTCACTCTCTAACATTATCACTAAGACATTTACTTCTACCCCAAAATATTGAAGTGATTGAAATAATTCCACCTGCATTGAATACTAATCTTGGAGGTGCTGGTTTGCACGATGAGTTTCCTCCAGTTAGTGCTTTTATAGATGCCATTTTTCAGCAAATGAAAGACGGTAAAAACGAATTGACTTTTGGTCTTAGCGAAATGATGTCAAAAGCTGGTCCAGAACAATTACAGGGTATTTTCAAAGGAATGAACTCATAAAACAATCATTAATTATGAAATTAAAATCAGTTGCAACAATCATAACTGTATTACTAATATCATTACTATTTTCAAATAAGATGACTGCTCAATCGTCCAATAAATATATGCGTATTGCAAAAATTGTAGTGGATAGTACACAATTAGAACCATACAGGGCTGCTTTAAAAGAACAAATGAAAGCAGCATTAAAATTAGAGAAAAAAGGAGTATTGGCGTATTCAGCTGTTTATGATAAAAACAACCCAACACATATAACCATATTAGAGACTTATGCCAGTGTAGCTGCTTATGAAGCTCATATACAAACAAGTCATTTTAAAAAATATAAAGCCACTGTTGAAAATATGGTTAAGTCACTTGAATTGACTGATGTAATCCCCATTAGTATAAGATAAACCGATATTTTTTTCACAGAATTAACAGGCTGTCTCAAATTTTAAGACAGCCGTTTTTGTTTCTACTATTTACATAAACAATCGAGTCCTCATTCTTCGGGAAGACAAGATTGCAGAAAATAATTATTAATATAAGTGCATTTTACAATTTTTCTCTAACCAAATCTAAAACCAAATTAAACTGTTCCTCACGATTAAGATTAGAATTATCAATCTCTACTGCATCATCGGCTATTACTAAAGGCGAATTGCTTCTGTGCGTATCAATATAATCGCGCTCTTCTACGTTTTTAAACACTTCTTCAAAAGTAACCGTATCGCCTTTTTGAATCAATTCGTCATAACGTCTTTGAGCACGAGTTTGCGCACTTGCTGTCATGAATATTTTAAGTTCGGCATCAGGAAAAACAACCGTTCCTATATCTCTTCCATCCATCACAATGCCTTTGTTTTTACCCATTTCTTGTTGCTGTTCGACTAGTTTAGTTCTAACTTCAGGAATTTCGGCTACTTTGCTCACATAATTAGAAACTTCAATGGTGCGGATTTGCTTCTCCACATTTTCATCATTCAAATACATTTCGGCAAAACCCAAATCAGGATTAAATTGAAATTGCAAACGAATACTTGGTAAACTATTTATTAAAGATTCTTTGTCAAAAGAATCGACATTAATATAGCCGTGTTGCATCGAAAAAAAAGCAATGGCTCGGTACATAGCTCCTGTATCGACATATACATAACCTAATTGTTTAGCCAGTTGTTTAGCCAAAGTACTTTTTCCAGTAGAAGAATATCCGTCAATTGCAATTGTAATCTTTTTATCCAAAATGAAGTTATTGAAAAATTAGTAATCAAATAAAAAAGCAATAAAAGTACATTTTTTTAAGCTTAGCAAACAAAGATTTTGTGGATATAATACAAAATTAGAATTATAAAATAATCTATTTTTTTAGCTCCCTCTCCTTTGGAGAGTCCCGAAACCTCGGGAGGGGTGAGAAAAAAAAAACGGCTATTGAAACTCAACAGCCGCCTAATACTCAAATATTTTCAGAATTATTTATCTCTTGTAAAAGGAATTGTTCTTCCATCTCCAATAATCATATCAAATCCAGTTTTATCTTTGTTAAACTTAAATTTCAAACCAGCACGTTTGGATTCAAATTCGTCTTGACCAACAACATCTACCGTAAAATCAGGATAATCGGTAATTGACACATTCAGCAAAGTATTTTTCTCTGACATAACAATTTTAATTGGCATTCTAGAATTCGAAAATGTACCTAAATAAGGATCATAAATCATATCTTCTTCAACAATACTTTTATTTGATTTCCAAACATTATTAGCCGAATTACTATCAGGAAAAACATGATCTGGATCTATTGTAATACTCTCTACTTCCTCAGTCGAATTGTGTTTGAAAGTCCATGTTACATTTTTTTGCCAAACTTCTACTGGTAATTTCACACGATCTACTTTGCCGCTTTTCAATTTAACATCTAAAACGACAGGCATTGGCATTTTTTCGAAATTCTCAATGGTAATTAAAACTCCTTTTTTAGGATCGTTTTTAATGTATTTTATCGAATTTACACCTTGATCAAAACGCCAATTGTATTGAAACCAACCTCTCCAAAACCAACCTAAATCTTCTCCTCCAACGTTTTCCATTGTTCTAAAAAAATCATCTGGCTGTGGATGCTTGAAAGCCCAACGCTCCACATAGGTTTTTAAAGCCAAATCAAAACGTTCTGGTCCCAAAACCTGCTCACGCAAAATAACCAATCCCGCACTTGGCTTAGAATAACACAAATCGCCAATATGAGCTTCTTTCATATTGTCTGGCGAAGTCAAAACTGGTTCTAATTCAGGATCAGTATAAGCAGCACCACTTTCGTGCATATCTACTTTATCATCCTTATACTCGCCATTATTAAAATCAAGATCACTCAATGAATTGATAAACGTATTGAATCCTTCATCCATCCAGGCAAACAAACGCTCATTAGACCCCACGATCATAGGAAACCAATTGTGCCCAAATTCATGATCAGTAACTCCCCACAATCTTTTGCCTTTGGATTTCCAACTGCAAAAAACAATTCCAGGATATTCCATTCCGCCTTCATTTCCAGCCACATTTGTTGCCACTGGATAGGTATATTCCATCCATCTTTTAGAATAATTTTCTATCGAATGTTTTACATATTCGGTCGAACGTCCCCAGGCATCATTTCCATCACTTTCAACGGGATAAGCCGATAAAGCCAATGATTTTTTACCACTTGGTAAATTAATTCGAGCGCCGTCTAAAATAAAAGCAGGTGAAGAAGCCCAGGAAACATCACGAGCATTAATCATTTTATAATGCCATGTTTTAGTAGCCGAAGTTGTTAAATTCTTAGCTGCCTGTATATCATCTGCCGAATAAATTACAACCGTTTTATCACTTTCTTTAGCATCTAAAAACTTCTTATACACTTCAGCCGAATACACTTCTTTTGGATTCATCAATTCCCCCGAAGAAACCACAATATGATTTGCAGGAGCTGTAATAGCAATATCAAAATCGCCATATTCTAAATAAAACTCCGAAGCTCCTAAATAAGGATTGGTATTCCAGCCTCTTACATCATCATAAACACACATCCTAGGATACCATTGCGCAATAGTGAATATTTTTCCGTTTTTAGTTTCTAAAACTCCTGTTCTATCCGAACCTTCATTAGGAGAAATAAAAGAAAACTCGATTTTAAATTCAATCTTACCTCCTTTTGATTTTAATTCTTCAGGAAGAAACAATTGCATACGAGTATCGCTAATAAGATATTTAGCCTCAACTTCAGCAATTTTCTTATTATCAATTTTGGTTATTTTCACCGATTTTATTTTGTGACCACCATCAAAAATTTGCCCACGATCACCATTTCTACTTCCTGTAACTGGCACAATAGCCTCTCCTCTAGAATCTTCTTTGAATAAATTTTGATCTAAATTCAACCACAAAAAAGACATCGAATCGGTACTGTTATTAGTGTATGTAATAATATCAGTACCTACAATTTCATTAGTTTGCGCATTTAAAACGGCCGTTAATTTATAATCAGCACGATTTTGCCAATATTCAGCTCCTGGCTGACCACTTGCCGAACGAGTTGCTGTTCCGTTTTGAGTATAAAAAAATGGCGCAAAAGCATCATGATAATTATAGTTAGAAGCAGCTTTTGCAACTGATGCTTCTTGAGCCTGCATGGATATAACTCCACAGAATATTGCTATTTGAAAAATAGCTCCGAATCGAATGTTTTTCATTTTTTTCCAATTTGAAACAAATTAATAAAAAAAATTACAGATTACTTTAATATAATTTAAGCTTTAATTAAAATTTATGAAATATATTTATCGAATCTAATTTTATACCTAACAAATCACATTTTGACAACAACAATTTCTAACGCCTATCTTACTGCAAAAATCAATCATAAAGGAGCAGAATTATTTTCTTTACAAGCAAATGACACTCTAAAAGAATACATCTGGGAAGGAAATCCTGAGTTTTGGGGAAAACATTCGCCGGTTTTATTTCCAATTGTAGGAACACTTAAAAACAACAGCTATAAAGTAAACAATTCTGAATATCAATTATCCAGACATGGTTTTGCCAGAGACATGACTTTCGAAGTAATAGAAAAAACCGAAAACAGCGTTACTTTTTCAATTCAATCCTCAGTCGAAACTTTAAAAGTCTATCCTTTTAAATTTGAATTGCAAATAATTTATGCTCTTGAAGGCAAAAAACTAAATATTATATATAAAGTAATCAATAAAAATCAATCGCAATTACCTTTCTCCATTGGTGCTCATCCTGCCTTTGCCCTGGAAGGAAATTTTGACGAATACGAATTAGAATTCGAAAAAAATGAAGCTTTAGTCTATCATTTACTGGAAAACGATTTGATTTCAACAGCAACTAAAACAATTGAAAAACAAGACAATTTAGTCCTGTTAAATTATCCATTATTCGAAAATGATGCTTTGATTTTTAAAAGTTTAAAATCCAAAAAATTAACAATCTCAAAGAATCAAATTCCCTTTCTAAGAGTTGATTTTCAAGGATTTCCTAATCTGGGGATCTGGACTAAAAAAGATGCTTCTTTTCTTTGTATCGAACCTTGGTATGGTTATTCAGACACCAATGAAGCAACAGGAAATCTATTCGAAAAAGAAGGAATTCAAATTATTGAAGCAAATGAAATTTTCAATTCAAAATTTACAATAGAAATTATTTAATCAAACTTAGACTGTGATTTAATATACAATTCTTCGACTTTTTTCCTGGCCCATTCTGTTTTTCTTAAAAAAGTCAAACTTGATTTTATACTTGGATTTTCAGTAAAACATTTAATTTTTATTAATTCGCCTAAAGTATCAAATCCATAAAAATTAACTAATTTTTCCAGTATTGCTTTTAAAGTCACTCCGTGAAGCGGATCGTTTGAAATTTGTTTTTCCATAAAGCAAATTTAAATCAATTTCATTAAAAAATTGTGGAATTTTAGTAATTGTTCCTACATTTGCAATCCTATGCTAAAAACTGTCAACATACTTAATAAAAGGGCCCGATTTGATTATGAAATAATCGAAAAATTCACTGCTGGAATTGTGCTAGCGGGAACTGAAATCAAATCCATCCGATTAGGAAAAGCTAATATTACCGAAAGTTTTTGTGAATTTAGTGGCACTGAACTTTTTGCCATCAATACCTACATAGAAGAATATGCTTTTGGAAACCAATTCAATCACAAATCCAGAAGCGAAAGAAAATTACTTTTAAACAAACGAGAACTAAAAAATCTTGCCCGAAGCGTTCAAGCCAAAGGTTTAACGATAATACCTTTGCGATTGTTTACCAACGAAAAAGGAATGGCCAAACTGGAAATAGGACTTTGTAAAGGAAAGAAAAACTATGACAAACGTGAATCTTTGAAAGAACAGGATACCAAACGAGATTTGGATCGCATCAAAAAAGCTTTTAATTAAAAACCATTCGCATTTTTTTTAGCCACGAATTACACGAAATAACACAAATTTGAAATATTAAAATTGTATTACACGAATTCTAAAAAGTTTTAAAATTCGTGCAATTAAAACATATCTAATTTCGTTTGAATTAGTGAAATTCGTATTTAACTTTTTTAAAGCTTTTTTAGTTCTTATCTTCTAATAAAGGTACAAATCTGAATTCGCCTAATTCATGTTTTTCAAACTGAGTTTCATTTTTTCGAATTAGTAAAGTCATTATTTGAATCTCATCTCCTAACGGAATTACTAATCTTCCGCCTATTTTAAGTTGTGCCATTAATGGTTTTGGTATAATTGGCGCACCTGCAGTAACAATAATACTATCAAAAGGACCATACGTTGGCAAACCTTTATAACCATCACCAAAAGTAAGATGCTTAGGTCTAATTCCTAATTTTGGCAACAAAGCTGATGTTTGCTTAAACAACTCATTTTGTCTCTCAATACTATACACTTTAGC
>NCET01000404.1 GCA_002280815.1 Flavobacteriales bacterium 32-34-25
AACATCGATTGAGTTTCCACAAGCATCTGTTACACTATAAGTTCTAATTGTAGTTTCGATGATTCCGTTTAAAGTAGGAGCACTATCGCTAACGAAAGCAACAACAGGACTTGAACAAGCATCGGCCTCATCAGTTACTACAGTAACATCTGGAGCAGGGAAAGTTCCGTTGCAACCGCTAAGAGTAATATCTGAAGGGTTAGAAGCAGTAGGATCAGTAGTATCTTGAAGAGTAACTGTTTTTTCACAAGTGGTACTACAACCATTTATAGTTGTAGTCAACGTTAACTTGAATGATGTATTACAACCTGAACTAGCAGTTACAGATACATTTTGTGAAGTTGTACTTCCGACTATTGTTCCATTTCCTGTAATGCTCCACAAATATGAAGTACTGTTAGGAGCTGAATACATATTTGAAGTTGAAGTAGGACATACAGTATCATTACCAGTAATAGAACATACAGGATTTGGATTTACAGTAACAGTAACATTAAACGAATTACCTGTACATGTCCCTGATTTTGGAGTTACACTATATACTACATTTATAGGTGCGTTCGTTGAATTAGTTAGAGTTCCACTAATGTTCGTTGCGTTTGTCCCTGCAGTGGTTCCTGAAATTCCTGTAACAATTAGGAGCAGTCCAAGTATAAGTAGTTCCGGTAGGAACAACTTCTGACCCAGCATTTGTTGGTGAAACATTGAATGCACTACCACTACAAATTGTAACAGTTTTATTTGCTATTACTGGTGTAGTACAACAAGATTCAACGGTTATTGTTTTTGTTTCAGTGTCAGTATCATTATCAGTATCAGTAACTTTTAAACTGACAGTTTTTGAACCTCCTGAAATATATGTTACAGTATGTGGCCCTGCAGTATTTGCCGTAGCAGGACTTGCTCCTGTACCAAAATTCCATAAATATGCTAATGTCCCATCACCTCCAGTAGAAGAATTAGTAAAAATAACTTGTTCAAAAGTACCCCCAGTACAGCTATTATTAGATGTGAAATTAACAGCTAAAGGAGTGTTAACAATTATTGTGTTAGGTAAATTTTCTGCAGCACATTTACTTGTACCAGCACAACCAGGAATTACAGTTGTAGATTGTCCGGGTGGAGGGGTATCCCACGATAAATAAATATCTTTTAATGATAAAAAATCACCACAAGTATAAGACGGTAATGCCATCATTCTGTATTGTCCAACCACAATTTGACGATTATCCCCAACAGTTATTTTATTTGTCTGTCCATCAGTAATGATATTTCCATTTTGGTCAATTTCATCAGCTCCTCTATACATATTGAATTGCATATAGAGACCATATTTTGAACTAGCATCGGTTATTTGTACCCATAAGTATTGTCCTGAAATAGGATCACCAGAATTACAGGTAGTTAATCTGTTACCATTAAAGTCGGCAATATATACTTCTCCAATTTTAACATCTTTTGCTGTACAACCAGTTGGTGGACAAGTTGCTGAGTTAGATGGTGTGAGATTTGCAATAACTGTTTGTGAATAACTGTTTACTGTCGAGAATAGCAGAGCCGTAATAGTCAGTAAAAAAAGTAATTTTGTTTTCATAATTAATCAATTTAGGTATGGTTGGAGCTAAGTGTTATGTCTCGTTATTATGAAAAATAGCCTAAGCTATAATTTAAAGCGAATCTAATTACATTAAATTTCTGTAGTAAATTTTCTCTTCAAACAACCCAAATACTCGTTAAAAAGCATTTTTTATTATTTTTAAAACCCTAAAAATTAGTTAATCTTTTGTTTTTGTTTCGTTGATGTTCTGAAATTTGTGTTAAAATGGCTTAGTGATCCGTTGTTTATTAACAGTGATTTGTTGATAAAAATATTAAGTATTTTAGTCCTAGTTGGATTTGTTTGCTATGAATAACTTATCAAACTTAGCTTTTAAAATTATATTAAAAAAGTATTTTATCGATTAAATACATTTTTAAAGGATTAAATGCGTTAAAAATTAACAAAAGTAGTATTTTGATTATATTTTAGAAGAATGAATATTTGTTAGTTAAATTGTGAAAGCCTGAAAAGGGAAGACTTTTTTCTTTTTTAATTGGATTATAAATTTATTTCAAGATTAATTGTATCTTTCTAATAATGAAATCAAAAAATAATTGACCGTCGAAAAAAATAACTATATGAAGAATTTAATTTTAATTAGACATGCAAAATCCAGTTGGGATCTTCCACTGAAAGATATTGACAGACCATTAGATCAAAGAGGGATGAAAGATGCACATTTAGTGTCATTGAATATTTTTGATTACTTGCCACAAACCTTCATTATTTGGAGTAGTATTGCTAAAAGAGCTTCGGATACAGCAGTTATTTTTGCTCAAAATATTTTATATCCCATAGAAAATATAGTTTTCAAGAATGATTTATACACTTTTGACGAAAAACAATTGGAAGAAATTATTAAATCTTGTGCTAATAGTTTTGATAGTGTAATTCTTTTTGGACATAATGCTGCAATTACAAATTTTGTTAATAAATTTGGAGAT
>NCET01000405.1 GCA_002280815.1 Flavobacteriales bacterium 32-34-25
AAATAATTTAGAATAATTTTAAAGTATAGCTTTAGCCTGAGGTTTTATTGGAGCCTGCGCCATGCTATTATTAGGGCTTGCCTTTCTATTATATAGGTATTGCTTTCGTTTTTAATAGGCGCGCCTATAATTTTGAAGGTAACGCCTATGTTTTAGGTAGGCGTGCCTATAGATTTGGTAGGCTCGCGTATGCTTTTGATAGGCGTGCCTATTGATTTTGAAGGCATCGCCTATGTTTTTGGTAGGCGGGCTATAGTTTTAGTATGGCGCACCTATAGTTTTAGTAGGCATGCCTATGGATTTGGTAGGCTCGCTTATGATTTTTATAGGCGTGCCTATAATTTTTAAAGGTAACGCCTATGTTTTAGGTAGGCGTGCCTATGGATTTGGTAGGCTCGCTTATCGTTTATACAGGAGTACCTATTTTTTAGCTAAGTAGAATTATTAAATAATCGTTGTGGGAAAAACATTTTTACTCGCAATTTTGTCATTCCGAGGAACGAGGAATCTCATCCAGTAACTCCACAAAGTTGCTCATCGTTGTGGGCACAGAAAATATTTCTGCGCTATCGTTGTGTTGAGAAATCTGAGTGGTCGGGTTATTGGCTAATCATTTCAGATCTTTACCATCTGGATTTTGTGCGAAGGCTTTCTCTTCTCTATTTTGGTATGCTTTAGCTACTCCAAATAAAGTAGTCAAAAACCACCAAATAAAAATAAACAAGAACCATTGTAGTACTTCTGTCGTCCTAACAATTGCTTTATTATATTCTTGAAAAAGATATAAAACTTTTGCATCTCCTTTTATTGCTGAAATATCATCTGGATAGCCAAATGATTTTAAGCTTGGAGTTGAGGGAAGAGATAGCCATAAGACTATTAAAAGAGCACCAAAGACTATTGTAGTGATTTTAAAATGTTCAATTGCTTTACTTAATTCAGAAGCGTTTTGTTTATTACTTCGGTTTTTAATTGTTACCAAGAAAATTGTTGCTATTAGCATGGCAGATCCGAAAATGTAAAGAAAGTCGATGTTTGGAAACATATTTTTTAAGGCTTTGAAGTTATGTATTTAGGGCTTTCGCATAATGTTTTGGCACTTGGCGAAGAAGCGGATTTCGAAGCACAAAACTTCATTTAAGCACAGTATCCGCTTTTTTGCCAAACGCCAGTTAGCACTCGTTTTTCTTTCTACCATATTTTCCACCAAGGCTTTTTCGTGTCTGTCGTTTGGTTTGTTTGAGCTTGTTTAAATTGTTCCAATTCCTTTTTCATTTCGTCATTATAACCAAGTTGTTTTACAATAAATGAATTACCGCTTTTCCCTTCAAGGTCAATTCCGAAATTGTTTGCAAGTTTTAAAATGTCGTCAACAAATACTTTTTCATTTAAATTAAGTCCTTGTTCTTCTGTCAATGGAGAACCAAAATTGTCTGTTACTTCTGCGTCAGTCGAGAAAAAATGTCGCTGTTTTATTTTGTCATACTTTGCAAAACCGAATGAACCAGAAGTTGTCTGTATTATAAAAGTTTGCACTTCAGAATTTAGTTTATTAGAAAGTCTGAGCAATGCTTCATCGTCAACCGTGTCAACCATTTCAGGATCGGAAATAATTGTCCAGCCGTTGTCAACCCAAAGACCACGAAGCGCAATTTCTCGGTTTGCAAATTCAGAATAATTGTCAAATAAGTATTCATTGAATTTGTCAACGTTTTCAAATGCTCTGTCTTGGTCAAGGTCGTTATACTTGAAACACTCAAAAATTTCGGAAACTTTGTCGAGATGATTTCCTCTAATTATTATGATGCTATTTGTCATTGTCGGTGTCTTTTTAAAATGAGTGCTAACTTGTATATACACGCATAAAATTGACCTGTTTTGTTCTAAAACAGTATGTTATATGCATATTTTTGTTTGAATTGATGCGTATAATTTTTTTATAGCGCAATACAAAAATAAAAATATTTCTTACATGTGAAAAGAAATAACAATATTTTTACAACTACACTAAAAGAAAATCTTAATGAATCTTAATGTCTTAATGGTTTAAAAAACTATCTCTTAGTATGGATAATTTCGGCTAATAATTTCTTAGCTCTAAGGAGTTTTACTTTGACGTTGTTGAGGGGTTCGTCAATTTTGTTGGCTATTTCCTGATAGCTCATTTCCTGAAAATAACGCAGTTGGATTACTTCCTGGTAATGTGGTTTTAACTCTTTGATGTATTGCAGTAATTGCGATAAATTTTGCTCAGTAATCAGCTCGTCTTCTTTAGACGGAGTAGTGTCGGCAATATTGTAGGCTTTCTGGTCTTCCTGCTCGGTAATTTCGACAAAAAGACTGGATCTTTTTTTGCGAAGCATATCAATATAAACATTCTTTGCAATGGAAATTAGCCAGGTGTTGAACTGGAATTCAGGATTATAAGTCGCTATTTTATCGAATGCTTTCGAAAAAGTTTCAATGGTAATGTCTTCGGCGTTGGTCTCGTTTTCGGTGCGTTTGAGCATGAATCCATAGACTTCACTCCAATAATGA
>NCET01000041.1 GCA_002280815.1 Flavobacteriales bacterium 32-34-25
GCTAGCCGTTTAGGTGTAAAAGCAGTAGAGTCGTTATTAGATGGAGTGTCTAATTTTATGGTAGGATTAAAAAATGATTCGGTAAATCTTACTCCATTAGTACAAGCCATAAAAGGAAAGTCAGAGATTGATAGAGAATTATTAAGAGTTTCTGATATTATAACAACTTAAAAAAAATTGTAGCAGAATTAATCATTAAATTTGCGAAAATTTTTAAAATCGAATAATAAACAACAAATAAATAAAGAAAAGAAATGTCAAAAGTAAAATTAGGAATAAACGGTTTCGGTAGAATCGGAAGAATTGTTTTTAGAGAGTCTTTCAACAGAGACAATGTAGAAGTTGTTGCAATCAATGACTTATTAGATGTAGATCACTTAGCTTACTTATTAAAATATGATTCAGTTCACGGTCGTTTTGATGGTGATGTTGAAGTAAAAGAAGGAAAATTATACGTAAACGGAAGAAACATTCGTATCACTGCTGAAAGAAATCCAGCTGATTTGAAATGGAATGAAGTTGATGTTGATGTAGTTGCTGAATGTACTGGTATCTTCACAACTATCGAAACTGCAAATGAGCACATCAAAGGTGGTGCTAAAAAAGTAATCATTTCTGCTCCTTCTGCTGATGCTCCAATGTTTGTAATGGGAGTAAACCACGAAACAGCAAAAGCTTCTGACTTAATTGTTTCTAATGCTTCTTGTACTACAAACTGTTTAGCTCCTTTAGCTAAAGTTATTAATGATAACTTTGGAATTGTTGAAGCTTTAATGACTACAGTTCACGCTACAACTTCAACTCAAATGACATCTGACGGACCTTCTAGAAAAGACTGGAGAGGTGGACGTGCAGCTGCAATAAATATCATTCCTTCTTCTACAGGTGCTGCAAAAGCGGTTGGGAAAGTTATTCCTGAATTGAATGGAAAATTAACTGGTATGGCTTTCCGTGTTCCTACTGCTGACGTTTCTACAGTAGATTTAACTGTAAAAGTAGCTAAAGAAACTTCTTACGAAGAAATTATGGCTGTGTTGAAAAATGCTTCTGAAACTTCATTAAAAGGTATCTTAGGATATACTGAAGATGCTGTAGTTTCTCAAGATTTTATCTCTGACAAAAGAACTTCAATCATTGATGCTACTGCAGGAATTGGATTGAATTCAACTTTCTTCAAATTAGTATCTTGGTACGATAATGAGTACGGATACTCTAGTAAATTAATTGATTTATCAGTTCATATTGCTGGTTTAAAATAGTATTTTACAATTTTAGAAAATCCCGTTCGATGCGTCGAACGGGATTTTCTTATTTATTGCCTCTTTAATTAATGTGTAAACCACATTTTTAATTAAAGAAAAACTAATCCAAAAAACTGAAATAAAATGAAATTAATAGTTGATAGTGGTTCTACCAAAGCCGATTGGATTGCGATAGACGATCATGGAAAAATATTGTTTACAACTCAAACTTTAGGGTTAAACCCAGAAATATTAGAAGGAGATCAAATTATTGCTCGAATAGACGATCGATTTGATATTCAACAGAGTAAAAAAGAAGCTACTCATTTGTTTTTTTATGGCGCAGGTTGTGGAACCGATAGAATGAAAATTACTTTAACAGCGGTTTTTCAAGATTATTTTCCAAACGCAAAAGTTGTGGTTGAAGAAGATACTTATGCAGCAGTTTATGCAACTACTCCAAAAGATGAAAAAGCCATAGTTTGTATTCTAGGAACGGGATCTAACTGTAGTTATTTTGATGGAACTCAATTGCATCAAAAAGTACAATCGTTAGGATATATCGTTATGGATGATTCTAGTGGAAATGTATATGGAAAAGAGCTAATTAGAAAGTATTATTTCAATAAAATGCCTAAAGAATTAGCAGTAGAATTCGAAAAAGAATTTAATGTTGATCCTGATTTTATCAAAAATAAATTATACAAAGAAGATAATCCAAATGCTTATTTAGCCACTTTTGCTAAGTTTTTAATTCAGCATAAGGAAACTGAATTTTGTCAAAAAATCATTCGTAAAGGGATGAAGTCTTTTGTTAAAAATTATGTGCAACAATATGATAATTGCAAAGAAGTTCCTGTGCATTTTGTAGGTTCTATTGCTTATTATTTGAAAGATGAATTACAGTACACTTTTGATAAATACAACTTACAATTAGGAAATGTATTGAGAAGACCAATTGATGGTTTGATTTCTTATCATGTTTCTAATAAATAAGAATTTATGGAAATAGCTATTATTGCCCATGACGGGAAAAAGGTGGATATGGTTCAATTCTTGAATAAAAACATTGAGTTGTTGCGTCAAGAAAAAATCAAGCTTATTGCTACAGGAACAACTGGAGGAAAAGCGGAGAAGGCAGGTTTTAAAGTAAAAAGAATGCTTTCTGGTCCTATGGGAGGTGATGCTCAAATTGCTGCCCGAGTAGCTGAAGGGAAAACTAAAATGGTTTTATTCTTCAAAGACCCTTTGGCTAGCCATGCTCATGAAGTAGATATTAATATGTTGCTTCGTGTATGTGATGTACACAATGTGCCAATAGCTACTAACGAAGCTTCGGCACAATTGTTATTGAGTGCTATAACACTGCTACCATAGAAATTTCAATATTTACATTTTTTGGCAAACATGCCACTTGAACCGTTTCACGAGCTGGAGCGGTTTTTTCGTTAAAATAAGAACCGTAAACCGAGTTGATTGCGCCAAAATCATTCATGTTGATGATGAAAATAGTCGATTTTACTACGTTTTCAAAAGTCATTCCTGCGGCTTCTAATACAGCTTTTAGGTTTTCCATAACCTGAGTTGTTTCGGCTTCAATAGTAGTTGTTACTAATGTTCCGTCAGCTGGATTGATAGCAATTTGACCTGATGTATAAAGTGTATTTCCTGAAAGAATGGCTTGATTGTATGGGCCAATAGGAGCTGGAGCTTTTTCGGTAAAGATTATTGTTTTCATAATAATAGCTTTTTTAATTTGAAACGAATATTTTGTTGCGGAATTAACGGTTGTTGAAATTTCGTTTTTCCCACTTAATATCACTTAATATACCTGATTTGATTCCGATGAAGAAATTCCAGTTAGCGTTAGGTCCAAAAGGCATCCAGTTTAAAGACATTCTCCAGCTCGATAAATCGCGTTCAAAACGCAATTGAGTGTAAGTTACTCCTTTTTGAACAAAATCATATCCTGTTGAAATTCCAACTTTCCATTTAGGAGTTAAATCGGTATTGGCAGAAATCATTAGGGAATTCCCCGTGATTTTATTTTCTCGATTGTTATTGCCGTAAGTAAATGAATAAGCAAATGTCATGTCCCAAGGCAATTCAGCATTGAAAAATTCAGTAATAGTATCTTCGCCTTCTTCTTCACTTCCGTCAAATAAACTTTGTCTATTATCATTAAGGTCTGTAGCAGTACCAAAAAGGTCGTCTTCCCGGCCTCCATTTCGAGTGGTTTGATCTTTTGCTTTATTTTTTTTATCGTCCTTGTCCTTGCTGGATATGGCGTAATTTAAAGTTATATTGGCACTGGTCATTCTAAATAAACTTCCTCCGTTGTCAATATTGTATTTGTTGATTCTACGTCCTGAATTATCAATAGCATAAGGATCTAAAGTAGCGGCAAAGTTGGCATTCAATTTATTTTGAAAAAATTGTGCTCCAGTACTTACCCTAGTTGGTGACCATGCTAATGCGGTGACACCATCGGCATCTAAGTTATAACTAGTAGAAAGATTCAAGTTGTTTAATAACATGACTTTCTTAGGTTCTGTTTTAGTGGAATCTTTATCAGTAACTTTCGCTTCAAAAGTATTACTAATGCTAATTCCCATTGTGTTGGAATTACTCAATCCTGGAACTCCAAAAATACCGCCTTCAAAACGAGTGTATTGTTTGTCCATAATGTCCATATTTCCGCTGGCATTTGAGTCGTAAGTATCGTAATACTTTTCAAAACTTGGAGTGTAGCCATAAGAAACCGATGGTCTCATGACATGTCTAATGGCTTGTATTTTTTTGTTCTCGCCAAAATTGAATGTTCCGTAAATAGTAGTTCCTAAACTAGCAGAGAAATTATAAGTTCTAAAAGCGTCAAATCCGTTTACAGTTCGATCAATTACAGCGCTTTGTTCAACATCATACTCTTTTCGAATGGTTTTTGTGTACCAAATTTCTTCGTAGTTTACCGATGTAGAAGCACTGAAATATTTGAATAATTTAAAGTTGGTACTTAAAGGAATGCTATGTTGGAAACCAATTTTAGCATCTCTAAACATTTCAGGTTTGAAAAACAAAGAGTCGGTAGTGGTAATATAATTTCGACCGTTTAAATTATATTGTAAGTTGATGTTTTTAAAGAAACCTTTCTTAACGCCATCTTTTCCAACAAAAGGATACATTCTGTCCAAACTAAATTGCAAAGTAGGCAAGGTCATATTGATTGACTCTGTTTGGGTATTTTGCGAATGTGTTGCTGATAATGATAATCGAGCTTGAGGAATGATATTGAACGTTTTAGAATAAGAAACCGATGAACTCAAAGTGTTATTTAGCGAAGATCCAATATTAGATTGATTAATCGATTGCTGGAAATATTTACTACTTCCTAAGTTGACCGATGCGGAGAAACTCGAATTCGGATTGGCTTTAGAATCTCGAGAATGCGACCATTGGATGTTATAAATGTTTTGTTTGGAATAATCGGGATACCCTCTTTCGCTATTGATTAGATTTTCAAAACGAACGTTTACGTTTCCTCTGAATTTATATCGAGTAGCATAAGACGATTCAAATCGCATACCATAACTTCCGTTTGTGTAATAATCAGCGAGTACGGTTAAATCATAATGATCGCTCAACGCAAAATAATATCCTCCGTTTTGCAAAGAGAATCCTCGGTTATTTGAATCGTTGTAACTGGGCAAAATCAATCCAGATACGCTTGTTTCTTTGCTCATTGGAAAAAAAGCAAAAGGCAAGGCAATAGGTGTTGGTACATCGGCAATAACAAGATGTGTTAATCCAGTAATTACTTTTTTGCCCGGAATAAATTTCACCTTACTGGTTTGGAAATAATATTCTGGATTTTCTTTATTAGTAGATGTTGTAAAACGAGCCCCTTTTAAAAAGTAAACCGAATCGTTTTCTTTTTTTGTAATGGCTGCTTTTACATTAAATTCGCCTTGATCGGTTCTTGAATTCCAAATTAGCGCTTTTTTAGTTTTAAAATTAAAACGAATTGAATCTGGTTCTATAACATTTGAACCTTGTTTGAAATTAGGATATTGAGTGTATTTGCCTGTCGAATCTTTAATTCTACCCGCATAAACTTCGTTTTTTTCGTAATCCATTATAATTATACCCGACTTTAATTCGATATCCTGATAATAAAGTTCGGCTTCATCATATAAAGTTGTGAGTTTTTGTTTGTTATCTAATTTGGTGTATCCTAGAGCTTTGTATTTTACTTTGCCTTCGAGAAAAGCTTTTTTGGGTTTTATGCTATCTGTTTTTACACTGTCTTTTTCTTTTGTTATGGTGTCAGTAACAGTAGTTTTAGCGTTTGTATCTGCTTCAGCAGCTTTTTTTTGTTGAGCCGCAGTAATGGGTTTCGTTTTTTTTGCTATATCTTGCGAATATATGTTAGTCGCCCCAAATGTGAGGAAAAATGATAGTAAAACGATATGAAATAAGTTTGTCTGCAAAGGTATAAATGCTATTTTTGTAAAATTATGGCTTGTTTTTTGAAGTGTCAAACTTACAGATTATTTTTGGGCAAAAATAGTCAAATTAAAAAATTAAGCATACTGCTTTTAATTAAATTAACTTTTAAAAATGGAATTCAATTACAAGAACTTTTTTTTAATAACAATTTTAATGTTGTTTGGATTTAGTTCCGTTTTCTCTCAGAACAAGAAAGTTTTTACTGTAATCCTCGATGCTGGCCATGGAGGAAAAGATCCTGGTAATTCGTATCATGGTTTTGTAGAAAAAGAAATTGCACTTAAAACAGTTTTAAAGGTTGGAGAATTTCTTAAAAAAGAGGATAATATTGAAATTATATACACTCGAACTTCGGATGTTTTTATTGAATTAGCTAAAAGGCCTAAGATAGCAAATAGTGCTAAGGCTAATTTGTTTGTGTCCATACATTGTAATTCAGTTAAAAACGAAGGCCCACATGGAACAGAAACTTTTGTTATGGGATTGTCCAGGCACGATATGAATTTAGAAGTTGCTAAAAGTGAGAACTCGGTTATTTTATTGGAGAAAGATTACAAGAGAAAATACCAAGGTTTTGATCCTAAAAAGCCAGAAACTTTAATAGGATTGACAATGATGCAGGAAGAAAATCTCAATAGTAGTATCAATTTGGCATCTGGAATTCAAAATAATTTTACAAAAAAACTAAACCGAAGTTCAAGAGGAGTAAAACAACAGCCGTTGTGGGTTTTAGATGCCGCTTACATGCCTAGTGTTTTAATCGAATTGGGTTTTTTGTCTAATAAAGTAGAAGGAAAATTTTTGAATTCGAATGATGGGCAAACTAAAATGGCTAAACAAATTGCTGATGCTATTGTTGATTACAAACGCAAATATTATGGAACATCAGAATCAGATTCTTATGAGAATGTTTCGAATAAAAAGAATACTAATGAAACAGCTTCTAAAAAAGCAGATTCAGCTGATTTAATCTATAAAGTACAACTTTTAGCAAGTTATAAAAAGATAAAATTAGTACCGAGTAATTTTAAAGGATTAAAAAATATATCGTATGATTTTTTGAATAACCTTTATAAATATATGTACGGAGCAACTTCAAATTTTCAAGAGGCCAAAAAAATGCAGTTAGAAGCTCGAAACGCGGGATATCTAAAAGCATTTATTGTTAAGGCTAAAGAATAGTTGTATTTGTAATATTGAAAATAAGTTTAATGAGTCAAAACAAAAATATTTTGAAATTAACAGTTAAAATTAGAAAAGCTACTACAATAGTATCATTATTAGTTCTATTAATGAGTAATACAGCTTTTAGTCAATCGGATGTTTTTAAAGTTACACTAGATGCTGGGCATGGAGCGCATGATTTTGGTGCGGCTTATAATGGTCATGTCGAAAAAAATATAAACTTAGCAATTGTACTTAAAGTAGGGAAGATATTAGAGCAAAATCCAAAAATTAATGTAATCTATACTCGTAAAACAGATGTTTTTATTGATTTAGTAGAAAGAGCTAATATTGCCAATAGAGCAAATGCGAATATTTTTGTTTCTGTTCACTGTAATGCTAATAGAAACACAGCTGCCGATGGAACAGAAACCTACGTAATGGGTATGAGTAAAGTAGCTTCAAACTTAGAAGCGGCTAAAAAGGAGAACTCAGTAATTACTCTAGAGAAAGATTATAAAGAGAAATACGAAGGTTTTGATCCTAATTCACCAGAAACCATGATTGGTTTTACGTTGATGCAAGAAGAATATTTAGATAATAGTATTTCTTTAGCCAGTAAAATACAAAATGGTTTTGCGGCTTTAGGGAAAAAAATTAGAGCAGGCGGAGTAAAACAAGCTCCTTTTATGGTATTGCATAAGGCATATATGCCGAGAGTTTTAATTGAAACGGGATTTATATCTAATTATATAGAAGGAAATATTTTAGATTCTGAAGAAGGTCAAAATGATATAGCCAGAGCCATTGCTGATGCAATTCTTAGTTATAAGAATGAATATTATGGCAGTGGAGAAATGGAAGAGGTTGTGAAACCATCTCAAGTAATGCAGGAAAAAAACGAAGATACGGCAGTTAAAGAAAAACCAGTGTCTCCATCAAATCAAGTGAAATCGAATATCGTTTTTAAAGTTCAACTAGCGGTTACTGCTAAAAAATTAGATTTAGATTCTAAAAGATTCAAAGGTTTGAAAAATGTATCAATGGAGCCTGTAGGTAATAATTATAAATATTTATATGGTGAAACTACTGATTATGAGGTTTCCCAAAAATTATTGGCAGAGGCAAAGTCCAAAGGTTTTAATTCCGCTTTTTTAGTAGCCTACAAGAATGGAATTAAAATCGATATTCATGAAGCAATTAAATAACGCCAAGTTCTAATATTTATATTAAATTTGCACTAAATACTTATATTTTGAAACTAACAAGAGAAATTAAGACTGCAATTTTAGTAATTGCATCAATATTATTATTTATTTGGGGTTATAGTTTTTTAAAAGGAAGAGATCTTTTTAATAGTTACACAACTTTATATGTTCAATACGATAGCGTTGAAGGTTTAGCACCATCAGCACCAGTAACTTTAAATGGTTTGGTTATTGGTAAAATAGAGCAAATTACAATCAATCCTACTGATGGTAAATTGTTAGTCGAATTGCAAATTAAGACCGATTTTCCAATTTCAAAAAAGAGTTTGGCTGTTATTTATGAGCCAGGGTTTATTGGAGGAAAGCAAATTGCTATCGAGCCTGATTTTTCGGATAAGACTGTTGTAGAAAACGGGGATAAATTGAGCGGGAATACGCGATTAGGTATGACTGAATCCTTAAGTAAAAAATTAGTTCCGCTTCAAGATAAAATAGAAAAGGTATTAACTAATGCTGATAATCTAATTACTGGAATTAATAATGTTCTTGACAAAAAAACGCAGGACGATTTAAAGAAAAGTATAGCCGAATTAAGCAAAACCATGGAGCAATTCCACCAGGCTTCTGCTGGAGTAAATTCGTTATTGGCTGAAAACAAAAGCCAAATCAACGGTGCTGTTACTAATTTTAATAAAACAGCAACTAATTTTGCTAAAATTTCCGATTCTATAAACAAAGCCGATTTAGGAAAAACAGTTAAAAGTTTAAATACTACTTTGGCAAAAGTAAACGGAATTATGGCTGGTTTAGAAGCTGGAAATGGAAGTATGGGCAAGATGCTAAAAGACGACGCTTTCTATAATAATTTATCTAAGACATCAAAAGAATTAGAATTATTGCTTCAAGACGTTCGATTGTATCCTACTAGATATATTAATGTTTCACTTTTTGGAAAGAAAAACAAGCCTTACAAAGCGCCTAGTGATACCATTTCAAATAGTAAATAATAACAAATTATGAGTTATTTAGACAATATATTATTTGCAATTATTTTAATTATTGGTTTTGGCTATTTTGTTTCGAATATCAAAAAAATCTACCGAAATATCAATTTAGGAATTGATGTAGATCGAAAAGATAATTCTAAAGAAAGATGGAGAAACATGGCAATGATTGCTCTTGGACAATCAAAAATGGTAAAAAGACCTGTTGCTGGGATTTTACACATTATTGTCTATGTTGGTTTTGTCATTATTAATATCGAATTGTTAGAAATTATCATTGATGGATTATTTGGTACACATCGAGTTTTTGCTCCTTTTTTAGGCGGTTTTTACAATGTATTAATTGCTTCTTTCGAAATTCTAGCCTTATTAGTAATTGTTGCGGTAACTGTTTTTTGGATTAGAAGGAATGTTGTCAAATTGAAACGTTTTATCAATCCTGATTTGAACGGATTTCCTAAAAGTGATGCTAATTACATCTTGTATTTTGAAACCGTTTTAATGTTCTTGTTTTTATTTATGAATGCTTCCGATTTGCATTTGCAAAATGTTCCTGGAGGCTATTCACATTTTATAAAAGCGGGATCATTTCCTGTAAGTCAGTTTTTGGAGCCATTATTTAATGGTACAAATAGTGATTTAGTAGCCTTATTTTACGAATTGTTTTGGTGGTTGCATATTGTTGGGATTTTAGTATTCATGAACTATTTGTACTTTTCAAAGCACCTTCATATTTTATTGGCTTTCCCAAATACTTATTTCGCTAATTTAAAACCGCTGGGAGAATTTGATAATTTAGCTTCTGTTACTAATGAAGTTAAAATGATGATGGATCCAAATGCAGATCCATTTGCAGCTCCAGCACCAACAGAAGGCGAAGTTCCCGCTAAATTTGGAGCCAGTGATATTCAAGATTTGAATTGGGTACAACTATTAAACGCATACACTTGTACCGAATGTGGAAGATGTACTTCGGTTTGTCCAGCTAATATAACAGGTAAAAAATTATCGCCTCGAAAAATCATGATGGATACTCGTGATAGAATGGAGGAAGTAGGTAAAAATATTGATGCCAATAAAGGTGTTTTTGTTGCTGATAATAAATCATTATTGAATGATTATATTACTCCCGAAGAACTTTGGGCTTGTACTTCTTGTAATGCTTGTGTCGAGGAATGTCCGGTAAGTATTAGTCCGTTATCTATTATTATGGATATGCGACGTTATTTAGTGATGGAACAAAGTGCTGCTCCAACAACTTTAAACGCCATGATGACTAATGTTGAAAACAATGGAGCACCTTGGCCATACAATCAACAAGATCGATTGAATTGGAAAAATGATTAAAATAGTTTATGGTTTCTTGTTTATAGTTTATTGTTTTTGGTGTGACTAAAAGCAAATATTTATAAAATTATAGAACAGTGACAAACCATAAACCCTAAACAATAAACAAAATAACTTAGTGTTATGTCAGAAAATTTGATAGTACCTACAATGGCAGAAATGCTAGCTCAAGGAAAACAACCTGAAGTTTTGTTTTGGGTAGGTTGTGCAGGAAGTTTTGACGATAGAGCCAAAAAAATCACCAAAGCATTCGTGCGTATTTTAAATAGTGCCAATGTTTCTTTTGCCGTTTTAGGAACCGAAGAAAGTTGTACTGGAGACCCCGCAAAAAGAGCAGGAAATGAATTTTTGTTTCAAATGCAAGCCATGATGAATATCGAAGTGCTGAATGCTTACGAAGCTAAAAAAATTGTTACCGCTTGTCCGCATTGTTTTAATACTTTGAAAAATGAGTATCCTGAATTAGGCGGGAAATACGAAGTGATTCATCATACAGAATTTTTAAAATCTTTGTTGAACGACGGAAGATTATCTATTGAAGGAGGTCAGTTTAAAGGGAAAAAAATCACTTTTCATGATCCTTGTTATTTAGGAAGAGCGAATAAAATATATGAAGCACCTCGTGATTTAATTGAAAAATTAGATGTAGAATTGGTCGAAATGAAACGTTCTAAAGCAAATGGATTGTGTTGTGGAGCAGGAGGAGCTCAGATGTTTAAAGATGCCGAAAAAGGCAATAAAGAAGTCAACATCGAAAGAACCGAAGACGCACTGGAAACAACTCCCGATATTATTGCCACAGGATGTCCGTTTTGTAATACGATGATGACTGACGGAATTAAAAATAAAGAAAAAGAAGGCGAAGTAAAAGTGATGGATATTGCTGAGTTAATCGCTAATGCACAGGATTTGTAAACGGAGTTTCTGAGTTACTAAGAATCTAAGTTTGTAAGATTTAATAGTAGAGTGATTAAATCTGAAATCTAAAATCAACAATTTAAAATCTAAAATCAAAATGTACGTACCATTTGAAAATTTACCAGAAGAATCCAGAATTTGGATTTATCAATCGAATAGAAAATTTTCGGATGCCGAATTTTCTGAAATCGAAACTGATTTACAATCGTTTTTAAATGGTTGGGCTGCACACGGTACTAGTTTAGAAGCATCTTACCAGTTAAAATACAATCGTTTTATAATTATTGCAGTAAATCAGGAAGTTCAGGCTGCTACAGGTTGTTCCATTGATGCTTCGGTAGTTTTTATTCAAAAATTAGAGCAAAAGTATGGAGTTGATTTGTTGGATAAAATGAATGTAACTTTTAAATTAGGAGAACACATTGCTCACAAACCATTGATTGATTTCAAAAAAATGGTAAAAGACAAAGCCGTTACCGAAAATACGATTGTTTTTAATAACCTGATTAACAATATACAAGAATACAATGAATCCTGGGAAGTGCCTGCAGCAGACAGCTGGCATAGTAGGTTTTTTTAATAAAATGACAAAAGGAGAATTTTTTCTCCTTTTTTTATGCCTGATTTTGTCTGATTAATAAGTTAGTTTTAAGTTAATTTAGCTCTTTTTTATTGCTTTTTGAGTACTTTCGTAGTACTAAAATTTATACATGAAAATAGCAATAG
>NCET01000042.1 GCA_002280815.1 Flavobacteriales bacterium 32-34-25
TAACTAAAACGTTTTAGTATGTTTGCTTTTGAATATTAATATTTTTGGTTATTAGCTTTTATTCGTAGCTCAAGCTTAAAGAGGAACTTATTTAAAAAGCAGCTCAGTCAGTCGGGATTAATGAAGGTATTCACTTGAATTTAACATGTAAGCGATTGCAATATAGAGGAGTGAAAAAAGAAGATTTCCGTATTCATTAATTGATTTGAGTAACCCGGATTATATATAATTTAAAAACATAACAATAATGCAAAGAAGAAAATTTATCCAAAACACTGCTTTATTTAGCGGTTTAGCTCTTATTGACCCTATGGAAATAATTGCTGGTACAAGGGCAATTATAGATTTCCCTATTGTGAGGGTTGTAAAAGGTAAAAGAAATTTTGAAAGTGAGTTTATTGAAAAAACAATCGCAGAGTTTCAAAAGAATGTAAAAGATAAAGAACTGGGATGGTTATTTAATAACTGTTTCCCAAATACGCTTGACACTACTGTAACTTATTCACAAAAAAATGGAAGACCCGATACTTATGTAATCACTGGAGATATTGATGCAATGTGGCTAAGGGATAGTTCTGCGCAGGTATGGCCTTATATGGCTTTTGCCAGTAAAGATTTAAAATTGAAAAATCTTATTGCAGGTGTTATCAACAGGCAGACAGAATACATATTGAAAGATCCTTACGCTAATGCATTTTATAATGACCCAAACAAAAAAGGGGAGTGGACAACGGATCATACCGATATGAAACCTGGTGTTCACGAAAGAAAATACGAAATAGATTCCCTTTGCTACCCAATCAGGCTTGCTTACAATTACTGGAAAAACACTAAAGATGTTGCTCCTTTTGATGAAAATTGGGTGAATGCTATTAAAATGACTCTTAAGGTTTTTAGGGATCAACAGCAAAAAGACGGTAAAAATCCATATACTTTTCAAAGAACGACACAGTTTGCTACTGATACAAGACCTATAAAAGGTTATGGATATCCGGTTAAGCCAGTAGGTCTTGTTTGTTCTGCTTTCAGACCAAGTGATGATGCAACTGTTTTTTCGTTCCTTATTCCATCTAACTTTTTTTTAGTAGCTAGTATGAATCAGGCTGCGGAAATGTTGGAGACAATTAAAAAAGACAACACGACAGCCAATGAAATGAGAACGTTAGCCGATGAAGTAACCAAAGCAATTAAAGAATATGCAGTGGTAAAACATCCTAAATACGGTGAAATTTTTGCATTTGAAGTGGATGGTTTTGGAGGTCATTTGCTTATGGATGATTCCAATGTGCCAAGTTTATTAAGCCTTCCATATTTAGATGCCATTGATATAAATGATTCAACGTATCAAAATACCCGAAAATTTATTCTCTCAGAAGATAATCCGTTTTTCTTTAAAGGAAGAGCAGCTGAAGGAGTTGGAGGTCCGCATTGTGGTATGGATATGATCTGGCCGATGTCTCTCGTTATGAGGGCTTACACTACTTCTGATCAAAATGAAATAAAAGAGTGTATAAAAATGCTTAAACTATCTCATGCAGGAACTGGTTTTATGCATGAATCTTTTCATAAAGATGATGCTAAGAATTTCACAAGATCGTGGTTTGCTTGGACAAATACATTGTTTGGTGAACTATTGTGGGATACCTATCAAAAGAATCCAAAATTACTTGATTCATAGTAATATAGCAGATTTTAATTTTTTATAAAATGATAAAATTTAAAAGGAATATTATTCTTGCAGGGCTTGCTATGTCATTTTTTAGCTATAATGCTGTAGCTCAAAAATCTGGAGGAGGTCTTGCAAAAGGAAAATATACAGCGTTAGTAAATCCGTTTATCGGCACAGCTCCTTTGCTGGACACCAAAATAATTGGATATACACCGCCTGCAGATATGCGTGTTTGGGCAGGTTTGGTTTTTCCGGGTTCCTCTGTGCCTAACGCTATGGTGCAGTTAAGCCCGATGACAAAATACAGATCCGGGGCAGGTTATGAATATGAAGACACAGAAATTTTAGGTTTTACGCATACCAACAAAGGGCATTGGAACCTTTGCCATATTCCGCTTTTACCTGTTCCTGAAGGGGCGTCTTTTCCATACAAATCATCTTTTAGCCATGATCAGGAAAAAGCAAGTCCGGCCTATTATCAAGTGTATTTAAAAGACTATAATGTTCAGGTAAAACTAACTTCTACCTTGCATTGCGGAGTACACGAATATACTTTTAAAAACAATAAAGGAAGAAAAGTGCTTTTTGATCTTGGCAGAGCCAATAATCACGTAGACGACTGGCAGATTAAGCAGGAAGGTTCAAATACGGTGAGTGGTTTTCAAAGAACAGGAGGCGAAAAAATATACTTTTATGCGACTTTAAGCAGTCATATTGAAAAATTAGAGACTAAAGATATCGCTAAAAGCGGTGGTTATACTTTGGTAAATATTAAGGATGGTGATACAAAACCGGTTACAGTAAAAATAGCTTTGTCGTTTGTAAGTATAGAAAATGCAGCTGAAAACTTAAAGACAGAAGTAGGAGATAAGAACCTGACAAAAGTTTTTGAAGAAGGAAGTGCAAAATGGGAGAATCTGCTTTCTAAAATTCAGGTAAAAGGCGGTACTGAGCAACAAAATGTGATGTTCTACAGTATGCTGTACAGATCGTTTTTATGGCCTGCTTTACGAAGCGATGTAAACGGACAATTTACCGATGAAGCTGGCAAAGAGAGAAAAGAAAGTTATCATTATTACACGCTTCCTTCATTGTGGGATGATTATAGAAACAAGCTTGTTCTGTTAAGTATTTTTTCTCCGGATGTTACTGCTGATGTCATCAGTTCCATTATTAACGAAGGAGAAATTAAAGGTTTTATTCCAACATTTTTCCATGGAGATCACGCTGCCTCATTTATTGCAGGTTCTTATATGAGAGGGATTAGAAATTATGATGTTAAAAAAGCGTATCAGTTATTGTTGAATAATGCATATAAAGAAGGCGGGACAAGACCTTATATTTCTGAATATATTGCAAAAGGTTATGTTCCTGAACGGGATATTAAAAATCCTGTAATTGAAACAAAAGCGAATGCTGGTGTTACCAAAACTTTGGAATATGCTTATGATGACTACGCACTTTCATTGTTGGCTAAAGAACTGAATGACACAGAACATTATAATGATTTGGTTAAGCGTTCTAAAAACTACGCAAATGTATTTGACAAGTCGACAACTTTTATGAGAGGAAAGCTTGCAGACGGTACATGGGTAACACCATTTAATCCTGAATTCCCTTATTATGAGTATATGTACAGAGAAGCAAATGCATGGCAGTTATCGTTTTTTGTGCCACATGATATGCCAGGATTAGTAAAGTTTTATGGCGGTGATAAGCCATTTGAGGCTAAGTTGGATGAATTATTTACAAAACCCTGGAATCCAAATTATATTGCATGGAATATCTCAGGATTTATTGGGCAATACTGTCATGGTAATCAGCCGGATCATGAAGCTCCGTTTTCCTATTATTTTGTGAACAAACCTGAAAAGTCTCAAAAAAGAATAGATGAAATATTAGATACAATGTACGGAATTGGGGTCGAAAAATTGGCTATGAGCGGGATGGATGATGCGGGAGAGATGTCGTCTTGGTATGTGTTTTCCGCACTAGGACTTTACCCGTTATCACCAGCTGATGCTGAATATATTGTGACGGTTCCTATTTTTAAAGAGGTAGCATGGACAACACCGGAAGGCAAAAAAGTGACAATAAAGAATTCTAACGGAAAAAGAGATTTAGAATCCATTAAAGTAAACGGTTCCAAAATTGACAGTTATTTCATTTCGCACGATTTGTTTAAAAATGGTGGTGAAGTACAAGTTATAACCAAATAATGTTGGTTATATCATATAAATCAAATTACTTACGAGCAAGCGGGCAAAACTACTTATCCGGTAAAAATAAGTTTAAAATAAAATTTAAAAGCTAATATTTAAAAATTTAAGTTTTTTAAAAGAGCCTGGGATCGTTAATATTCCAGGCTTTTTTTTGCATAATTTTTTAGATCTTAAAAATCAGATTTCATACTTTTTTTTAAAATTTTGAATAGTTTGGACTATTTCTTTTAAGTGCTTATAATGAAGTTTTATTATTATTTGCATTTTTAATTTTAATAATAAAGTTAAGTAGTTTATTTATGATGACATGATGTGGTGGGTTATTTCGTTAAGCCGAGCTTACGAATTAACAGGAAAAGTAGATTATTTAGCGAACTCAAAAGCTGGTTTTGTGCATGTTTGGAACGGTTCTTACGATCCAAATAACCGTGGAATGTTCTGGGATTTTAATCATTCAGGGAAAAATGCCTGTATCAATTATCCAACAGTTATTGCTGCAATGAAATTGTACAAAATCACAGGCGATGTTGCTTATTTGAATAAAGCAAAAAGTATTTATCAATGGTCAAAAGAAAATTTATTTCAACAATCTACAGGTAGAGTAGCAGATAACTTTGTCAATAACAAACAAGGTTTTTCTGACTACACTTACAATCAGGGAACTTGTATTGGTGCTGCAGTAGCATTTACAAAGAAACTCAAGACGAATCGTATTTGAAAGATGCAAAATTAGCTGCAGATTATACAAAAAATGTAATGTCTAGTGCTGAAGGAATTCTTCCGGCAGAAGGAGATTGTAATGAGCAAGGAGTTTTGAAAGCTATTTTTGCCAGATATTTAATGGATTTAGTAAACGATGGTAAACAAGAACAATATTTAGTTTGGCTTCATAAAAATGGAGATGTGGCATGGAGAAATAGAGATAAAAACAGAAATATTATGTTCCGGGATTATGATGTTCCTTGTCCTGTGTTAACAGTGCAATCTTTTGAAGCTTCTAGTGCCGTTGGGATTATGTATATTGCATATCCAATGAAAAAATAAAAGCTAAACCATGAAAAATTTATATAGAATAAAGTAATGATATTATTATTTTCCAATTTTTGAACAAAAAAATCCAAAAACAGTATTCAAGTTTAGGTATTTAGAAAACATGAGTTTAAATTGAAATAAGAAAAACTAATACTTGAAAATTCAAGTTTTTTAAGAGCCTGGGACTATTATCGTCCGAGGCTTTTTTTTGTAAAATCATTTTTAGATAAAAGACAGATGTTTTTAGAAAATATACAACTTGAATAAGTTACGAATGTATTTTTTTTTGTAGAAATCGAATATTTAAATCGTTGGCAAATTGGTTTTTTAACACTTTTTTAGGGTTTAAATTAGTTTGCAAATTTTTAAACTATTTTGAATAGTTTAAGCTCAAATTTTCTTTTAAACTGCTTATAATGAAGTTTTATTGTTAAGAAAAGCAGTTTTTTCTGTAAAATATTATTTTGATTGATTTATTGAAGCTTTTTATACTGTTAATAGTTTATTTTTTTAGCGTTAATGAAATGATTTGGTGAATTATTAACATCATAATAGTGATTTATATGAAAAAAGCAAAAAAAAATGATATATATGAAATTATATTTTTTTTACTAAAACGGTTTAGTATATTCGTAGTTCATTAACGAATTATTAACTAACCACTAACAATGAAAATTATTATGAAAACAAAAAATTTCTTTAGGGCTGTTTTTGCGAAGAAGCACAATAGTCTTTTTAAGGTCAATGAACAAATTAAGTATAGTAAGGTTGCTGTAATTAGTTTATATCCTTTTCTGATATGAGAAAAATTTACTATCAAATACAATACTAGATTAGGTTTCTATAACTATTATTTTTAATACAATTGCATGATAATTCTACTTCTTGTTTTTTAAACTAAAAGTTTTCTGAAAGAAATTTAACGAAGATATGCTTTTTAGCTAATGTCAATTTTTTTTTGAATTAATGCATGTAGTTATAGTAGGACAAACAATGACACTGAAAATTAATTACTACTAACCAACTTAATGATAGAATTAAATAAAAAAAATAAATTTTAAGATGATTTATAACAAAAGAATATAGTTGCAGATTTTCAATTTTTTAGCGAATACTATGAACTAAATCTGTATAATTTAAAACTAAATTATGAAAATAATAATAATGAATGAGACTTTAGACACAATGACCAGGGAGGTGTCTCTATACTTTTTTAGAAGAAAGTTAAAAACAAAACTATTTGCGTTTATACTATTACCAACATTATTCAGTACTCCGGCAAATGCAATTTCCCACAATTCAAAATTGGGGTTAGCTGAGAGTGGAGACTTTGTTAATTTAGAGTTGATGTATAATTTGATAAAAGCTGATCTACAGACCGGAATTACAGGTTATATTCGAGATGTGGATGGGCTTCCGTTGCCTGGAGTAAGTGTACTAATAGTTGGGACAAATAAATCAACCGTATCAGATCTTGACGGAAAATATTTGATTGACGCAAAAAAAGGGGATATTTTACAGTTTTCTTATATTGGTATGAAAACGATTGATAGTACTGTAAAAGATAAAACTACTATAAATGTTGTATTAGAAAATGATATTTCCTCACTAAATGAGGTGGTAGTAGTGGGTTTTGGAAAGCAGAGTAAAATATCATTAACCGGTGCGGTTTCTACTGTGGATGTAGATGATATGAAAAATAACCCTACATCGAGTGTGTCAAATGCCTTAGTTGGAAATGCGCCTGGAGTCATGGGTATGTTACAATCAGGCCAACCGGGAAAGAATATTTCTGAATTCTGGATTCGAGGAATATCTACTTTCGGTGGGGGTAATAATCCCTTGGTTTTGATAGATAATATTGAGCGCAGTTTAAACGAACTGAATATTGAAGATGTTAAAACCATCTCTGTATTAAAAGATGCTGCGGAAACGGCTATGTATGGTTCCAGAGGAGCAAATGGCGTAATACTGATTACCACTAAAAGGGGAAGTGACGGCAAAATAAAAATTAATTTTAAAGATGAATTCATTTACAATGCCAGAACTTTTACACCTGCCTTTGAAGATGGTGTAACCTATGCTAATCTGTTAAATGAATCGCGTATTACCCGTAACCAAGGACCTATTTATCAGCCAGAAGAATTAGAAATTTTGCGTTTAGGTTTGGATCCCGATTTATATCCGAATGTAAATTGGAAGGAAAAACTACTAAAAGATGGAGCGATGACATATCGTGCTAATTTGAATATGAGTGGTGGTGGGCCAACTTCCCGATATTTTGTTTCGGGCAGTTATGTAAACGAAGGCGGTATGTATCAAATTGATAAATCGCTGAAAGACGATTATAATACCAATGCAAATTTCAAACGCTGGAACTACCGCCTTAATGCAGATTTTGATGTCAGCAAGACAACGGTGGTAAAAGTAGGTGTTGCAGGTTCTCTTAGTAAACGGAACAGCCCAGGAATTGGTGATGGTGAATTTTGGGGTTCACTATTTGGTTATACCCCTATTCGTACCCCTATTCTTTATTCAAATGGTTATGTGCCGGCAGTTGGAGGTGGAAATCAGACGAATCCTTGGGTGATGGCTACCCAAACGGGGTATAATGAGAATTGGGTGAATAATGTACAAACGAACGTTACTGTTGAAAAGGATTTTAAATCCATTACAGAAGGTCTCCGTATGAGAGGAATAGTTGGTTATGACATCCAAAACACGAACGACATACGACGCCTTAAATGGCCTGAGCAATGGAGAGCTGGCCGTGCCCGTGATGAAAACGGTGATTTAGTTTTTACACATGTTTCTGACCCAGTTGAATTGAATCAATCCAGCAGTTCATCGGGTAATAGACTCGAATTTTATGATTTAATGCTTAATTATGATCGTGGTTTCGGCAGTCATAATGTTGGTGCAGCCGTACGATTAACCCGTGATCAGTTTGTTCAGACAGTTAATCTTGGTAATGATATCAAAAATGGTATTGCCAGAAAGAATCAGGGTGTGTCTGGCCGTGTCCTTTATAACTGGGAAAATCGATATTTCTTCAACTTCAATTTTGGTTATACCGGTTCAGAGAACTTTGCTCCAGGAAAACAGTATGGTTTCTTTCCTGCTATATCAGGTGCTTGGAATATAGCTGGAGAAAAGTTTATGAAAGATCATGTAAATTGGATTAAATTACTTAAAATCAGGTATTCATATGGTAAAGCAGGAAACGACCAGTTAGGTGGAGGTGAACGTTTCCCTTATTTATATACGATTTCAGAAGTACCTGGTGGAGGCTATCAATATGCTGATTATGGTTCTGATAGGTATTATGGAGGAATGATATATTCGCAAGTAGCCTCAACCAATGTAACCTGGGAGGTGGCAACAAAACAAAATCTAGGTTTTGATATAGAAACTGCAGGCTTTTCAGCAAATTTAGATTTATTTAACGAGGAACGTACAGGTATTTATATGGCAAGAAATTTTTTGCCTGGTATGGTAGGATTGGAAAGTACGCCAAGAGCTAACGTAGGAGTTGTAAAATCAAGTGGTTTTGATGGACGTTTCCAATACACGAAGAAACTTGGAGAAGTAAACGTGACCACAAGAGGTAACATTACCTATAGTAAAAACGAGATTATTGAAAAAGATGAAGAGAATAATGTTTATGGTTATCAGAATGAAGAAGGCTACCGAATAGATCAGTCTAAAGGGCTTATTTCTTTAGGTCTGTTTAAAGATTATGATGATATTAGAAACAGTCCAAGACAGGTGTTTGGGCCATACCAACCTGGAGATCTTAAATATAAAGATGTAAACGGTGATGGAATTGTTGATGATGGTGATCGCGTGGCGATAGGGGCAACCAGACGCCCTAACTTAGTCTACGGATTAGGAGCTTCCGCCAATTGGCGAGGATTTAGCTTTAGTGTGCATTTTCAAGGAGCGGGTAAATCCACTTTTTCGACTTATGGAAAAACGGTACAGGCATTTAGCGAAGGAGAGTGGGGTCAGGTTATGAAAGGTGTTATGGGGGATAATCGTTGGATTTCTGCCGATATTTCGGGAGATCCGTCTACAGAAAACCCTAATGCTTCCTATCCGCGCTTAAGCTATGGTGCAAACCCGAACAATTTTAGGGAGTCAACCTTCTGGCTGAGGGACGGTAGGTATCTACGTCTTAAAACGATAGATATTGGCTATAATCTACCAAAAAGCCTAATCAGTAAAGTGGGAGTGGAAAATATTCGATTGTATTTTGTGGGAAGCAATTTGGTGACTTGGTCTAAGTTCAAACTTTGGGATCCTGAATTGGCCACACCCCGAGGAGAAGATTATCCTCCTGCAAAATCCTTTACAATGGGAATTAGTCTTAATCTATAAAATGAAAATGATGAATAAAAAAATAATATATACCGTTTTATTACTTGCGTGTGTCACAGGTATGATTACTTCTTGTAGTGACTACCTTGATTCCAGCAAATACTTTAAAGATCGCCTCACAGAAGAAAAGGTATTTCAAGGTAAAGTATATTCAGAAAAATGGCTTGCCAACGTATTTGAAGAACTAAGAGGGGTTAATGCTGATGTTGCAAGTAAGGGGCTTACGCCTGTTAATTTTGCCGATGATATGTATTACGGCGATAGGGATAGTGATTTCGATCCATCAAAAAATGAACTTTCCTATAATATGTTTAAAATGGGACAGTACAATGAAAATGATAAACAGGGGACCTGGACGCAGTGTTACCGTGGTATTCGTAATGCATCTACCTTCATTCATAAAATTTATATGAATACAGAATTGTCTGCAAAAGAAATTGAGGATTATAGAGGACAAGCTCGATTTGCAAGAGCTTATCTATACTGGATACTATTGCGTAAGTACGGTCCTATCCCTTTGTTGCCTGATGGAGGATTGGATTATACAGAAAGTTACGATGACTTGGCAATTCCGCGTAGTACCTACGAAGAGTGCGCAACGTTTATAAGTAATGAAATGTTACTTGCTGCGCAAGAAATGAAAGAATTAGGTATGGTGCGTGGACAAGACGCTTCAGCCAGGCCATCTGTTGGAGCTGCTCTGGCTACCCGAGCAAAAGCATTGATATATGCAGCCAGTCCTTTGGCGAATGGAAATAACTCAAATTTTGCAAAATTATTAGTTGATGATAGTGGAAAACGTTTGCTTTCTTCTGATTACAAAGAAGAAAAATGGGCAAAAGCTGCAGCTGCTGCCAGAGACGTGATGGAACTTGGTGTATATCATTTATATACATTCCCAAGAGTAGCAACAGGTCAGGATGCTACAGTTATTCCTCCCTCAGACGGTAATTTTTCTGAGAAACCATGGCCGGAAGGTTGGGCAAATATTGATCCGGCCAAATCATATGCCTATGTGTTTGATGGTACTTTGACAGCCTCAGGAAATCCCGAATTGATTTTTACCAGAGGAAATAATCAAGACGGCGAAAGTATACAGGCAATGGTTGCCCATCAGTTGCCTAGATCCGCTACGGGCTGGAATACTCATGGATTAACGCAAAAGTTAGTCGATGCTTATGCTATGAATGACGGTAAAGATGTACCTGGTAAAGATAAGGAAATTGGCCGTGGAGATGGTTCCGAACGTGTAACAGGTTATGTTACACAACAGAATTATGATGCTGGTTTGTATAGACCGCTAAGACCTAATGTTTCTTTACAGTATGCTAACCGCGAACCTCGTTTTTATGCTTCTGTAGCTTTCAATGGTAGTTTTTGGACATTGAAAAATGAGTCTCAGGAACGTAATCGTAATCAACAGGTGTTTTATTACCGTAATGATCCTACAGGAAATGGATTTAATTCATCCAATGCTTATTGGTTGCGGACAGGTTTTGGTGTAAAAAAATATGTTAATGAAAATGATACTTATGAGGGTGGAAATTTTGGCAATATCAAATTTAAACCTGAGCCAGCAATTCGTTATGCAGATATATTGCTTATGTATGCGGAAGCATTGAATGAATTAAATGGATCGTACAGCATTCCGGCATGGAACGGTGGGACATACACTATCGCACGCAACATCACCGAGATGCAAAAAGGGATTCACCCTGTACGCATCCGCGCTGGAGTACCAGACTACGCAACTAATGTTTACAATGACAAGGCAGAGCTAAGACAAAAATTGAAGCAAGAGCGTTTCATTGAACTTTTGGCAGAAGGTCAACGCTACTATGACCTACGCAGATGGATGGATGCACCTGTAGAAGAGGCTTTGCCTGTATATGGTTGTAATATTCTTATGAGCAGTGATCAACCAAATCTTTTTCATCAGCCTGTAGCTGTTTGGGCACTTAAATCCTCCTTTGCTGATAAGATGTGGTTTTGGCCAATTAGCCTAACGGAACTAAAACGGAATAACCGTCTTACGCAAAATCCAGGATGGAATTATAACGATTAATAAAACATATATATCATGAATAAACCATTTATACTGTTTCTTTCGATCGCGCTGCTTTTAATTTGCGGCTCATGTAATGATGAGTGGACCGAAGAACAATTTCAAAATTATGTATCATTCAAAGCTCCTATAACAAGTGGAGGAGTTAGTGATATCTACATTCGCTATAAGGGAGATGAGAAAACAACATTCCAACTACCTTTAATTGTTAGTGGGTCTACAACAAACGCTAAAAATATGACAGTGCATGTTGCTGTAGACTCTGATACATTGAATGTGCTGAATTATGAGCGCTTTCAAAATCGTGAAGATTTTTATTATAGAGAGTTAGAAAGTAAATATTTTACTTTCTCTCCTGATCTGAAGATCAACGCAGGTGAGAATACTTCATTAATGGCTATTGATTTTACATTAAAGGATATCAATTTGGTAGATAAGTGGGTGTTACCATTAACTATAAAATCTGATCCATCTTATGATTATGTGGCAAACCCTCGCAAACATTACCGAAAAGCACTTTTACGTATTAACCCTTTCAACGACTATTCGGGTATCTATAGCGGTACTGCATTGAAGACAGTGATGGAAGGTTATGAAAGTAGCACTCCAATTGTAAAAGCAGAAATTAAAGCGTATGTTGTGGATGAAAACACCATATTCTTCTATGCAGGAAATATAGATGAAGACCGTCAGGACCGACGCAAC
>NCET01000043.1 GCA_002280815.1 Flavobacteriales bacterium 32-34-25
ATATTTTTTGTAGTTGGAATACTAATTGGAGGTGTAATCGCTTTTAGTTTTTTAGCCAATCCAAACCCTATAATCATTAATGAGAATTTGAGAACTGAACTGGCAAGCTATGGTATAACAAACATCAATGGAATGTTGCCACAAGAAATTTTCTCTTGGGAAAATCTCTTTACAATTAAAGGATTTCTAATGATGGTTGTTGGTGGTTTTATGATAGGCTTCGGTTCTCGTTATGCAGGCGGTTGTACAAGTGGACATGCAATTTCTGGTTTATCAAACCTGCAATTACCATCGCTAATTGCTACTTGCTGCTTTTTTATTGGCGGATTATTTATGGCAAACATTATACTTCCAATAATTCTCTCTCTTTAAATTACAATATAAATGAAAAATATAGATAAAAACATAGATTTCGAAACCCGCTCATTAGACACGGTATGCATAAACGAAAGCCATTTAAAACATAAATGGTATCACAATATCAAATACTTGATAGTAGGTTTATTATTCGGAATTATATTTATAAAAGCAGAAATTATCAGTTGGTACCGCATACAAGAAATGTTTCGTTTTCAATCTTTTCATATGTACGGTGTTATTGGTAGTGCTGTTATAGTTGGTGTAATTTCGGTTTTTATGATTAAAAAACTTAATATAAAAACCATTTATGGCGAAAAAATAGAGTTTCATGATAAGAAATTTAATAAAGGTCAGATCATTGGTGGACTTATTTTTGGTTTAGGCTGGGCTATTACAGGTGCGTGTCCTGGACCTATTTTCGCACAAATTGGAACTGGAGTGACTGTGATGATTATAACTTTATTCTTTGCGATTGTTGGCACATGGGTGTATGGTTATTTTAGAGATAAGCTACCTCATTAATTAACGTTTATGTATAGGTTTAAAAGATTGCTGGTAACAGCGATATGGATATTTATTGTCCAAACTTTACCAGATTACCTTTGTCTAGTACAACAAAACTTCATGAAAACGATCTCTATCTAAATTTGACTTATCAACTAAAAAAAGAGTAACCGAACACCAATTCCACTAATGTAACAAAAGTTACACTATAAGGAAAACAGATAGTCTAACTTTGCAAGTTAAGAATTTCTAAATAATGTTGATTATGCTAATCAAAGCAAAGTTTAAGGCTATTATGGCTGTATTTGTAATCTTGTTCTTTCAAGGAAGTAAATTGCAAGCCCAAACCTATTTTTTTGAGCGTGTATATGATGAGACACTTGCACAGGCAAGTTTTGTCATCGGTGATATGAGTACCAAAGAAGCTATTGTTATTGACCCTAAACGCGACATAGATACCTATTTGGAAATTGCCAAAATTAACAATCTCAAAATAATTAAAGTAGCTGAAACGCACATCCATGCAGATTTTTTAAGTGGCTCCCGTGAATTGGCTGCTGCCACAGGTGCAGAGTTGTTACTATCTGATGAGGGAGGAACAGATTGGCAATATCAATTTCCACATACGGGATTGAAGGAAGGCAGTTTAATCTTCATTGGACAGGTAGAAATTAGCGTAATGCACACACCCGGACATACACCTGAAAGCATCACTTTTTTGGTAAGAGATACGAAAGTTCCTGTAACACCACAAAGAGCCATTACGGGAGATTTTATTTTCGTGGGCGATGTTGGTCGTCCTGACCTACTGGAAAAAGCAGCTGGGCAAGAAGGCTCACAGGAGCTTGGCGCAAAACAGCTTTATGCTTCCATACAGAAGTTTTCAAAATTGCCTGGTGATTTGGAGATATGGGCTGGACACGGGGCTGGGTCATTCTGCGGTAAGAGCCTAAGTACCATTCCTCATTCTACACTAAGGGAAGAAAAGCAGAACAGCAAAGCATTCCAATTTAAAAATGATGAAAAGGGGTTTGTGCAATACATCTTGGACGGACAGCCGACACCGCCCAAATATTTTGCCGTAATGAAGCAACTTAACAGGGTTGAACGCCCACTGCTAATACAGCTTCCTATTCATCCAATACTTAGCCCGATCTCTCTTCAAAAAGCAATAGATAACAAATTGATAGTTATTGATACCCGCAACAAAAACGAGGTTGCCATCGGTCAAATTCCCGGCAGCCTGCATATCGAAAACGGAAAATCATTTTCCACTTGGCTAGGTTCTTTAATAGATTATCAACACCAAATTGTATTGGTAACTGATGAAAATTACATGGAGGATCTGACACGTAAGATGATGCGTATCGGGATGGACAACATCTATGGGTTCGTGATCAGCTTAAATAAGATGAATGTGGCACTGGAAAAATCCGATCTCATTAACATTGAGGGACTGAAAAATCACTTGAACAAAAAAGACGTTCAAATCATAGATGTGAGAACCGAAAGCGAATACGATAAGGGACATATTAAGGGAGTTGAAAATATTGTCCTCACTTTATTAGAAAAAAATCTTCAAAAAATCAGCAGAGATAAACCTATTATTGTTCATTGCCAAAGCGGATTACGAGCTACAATGGCATACTCTATATTGAAAAGAAACGGAATTAAAAACCTAAGTATTTATTTAGGTGGTATTAACGAGTGGACAGAACAAAAGAATGAATTAACCAGGTAATTTAAACTATCTAAAGCGTCAAATTAAAATAGTAGTGGATGTTAAAAAATATTAAAACACAGGCTTTCGTTTGGATTGTTAGTTTAATTAAAGTATTTTAGCATATTGATGGATAATAAAATATCACATAGTCTAAAAAGTTTTCAGCGATACCTTTTTGTATTCGCTGCATTTCTTGTGATGTTTCTTTCATCTTGCTCAGTTAAGGCCAGTATTAAAACACTTACTGGTTTCCCTCCAAAAACTGAACAAGGTATACCTAAAGGCAACCATAATTTATCTGTAAATACATTTGAAAAATGTTCTCAGATTGATTTTGTCGATAGCCAAATTGATCATAAATCATCGTATAGTCCTCACGATTTATTACCAGTAATTCTTCTTGCAGTTACTACTATTTTCTTTTTTGGTATCCGCCAAGAAAGAAAAGAAACTAAACATCCACTTTATGGTGGTAGTGGAAAAATTCGTAATTCTATCTCTATCTTTTTAGAATACCGAAAACTTCTCATTCATTTCTCCCTTTAGTTTCTTTTCCTAATTTGAACACAATGTCTCATTTAGGATGTATTTCTATTTTTTCCCTTTTTAAAAAATAAACTGAAGTCGTCATGACGGCTTTTAAAAATCGTACATCAATATGATAAAACATATTATGGCGGTCACTTTGTTGTGGCTAGCCGTTGTTGTTGCTTTTCCGCTATATGCGCAGCAGCACAAGGAACACACCTTAGGCAGTTTGTGGCCTAAAGTTGAAGAAAATTATCCGGGTATTAGTGCAAAAACATCGGAGATTGATGCCGCAAAATTCAACCAACGGGCAGTTAAGGGCAATATGCTTCCCCAAATTAACGCACAGGCACAAAATACTTATGGAACTTACGAAGGTAGTGCAGGTGGTTTTTTCCCACAGCCTGGTTTTTTTAACGTAAATGGCCCAGTACCATTAGATGGTAATTCTACCGCAGCCAATACCTTTGGCTCCGCTATTGTGAATTGGGAAATGTTCTCTTTCGGAAAGCTGCGTAAGCAGAACGAGGCTGCGGGTGCTTTATATAACAAATCGGTTAGTGATAAAGATGCTTATTTGCTCAACCTGAAAAAGACATTATCTGAAAGGTACATCATTCTTCTTTACAATAATGCTAAGCTGCAATGGACCCAAAAGAATGCCGAACGTCTTGACGACATCCGGAAAATAACTTCGGGATTGTCAGCATCAGGCCTAAGACCTGCGGCAGACAGTTTGCTTGCTTCATCATCGTATGTGCAGGCAATGGGCGAGCATGACAAATGGTATGGCTTTAAAAATGCTTCTTATATTAAACTATTGGAGTTGTATGGCAATGATACCATAGATTTCACAGCATCAATCCACCGTTTCGGTAATCCCACAGAAAATGGTTTAAATAAATTAAATACCATCAATCCTTCGCACCCCATATTAGATGCGCTAGATAAGCAATCGGAATATTATACTTTAAGTGGTGAGGCACAAAAAAGAGCTTCTCTGCCTTCGATCAACCTGTTAGGTGGTTATGCATATCGAGGAACTGGTATCAGTCCTAACGGGAATGTATCAGGTGCATGGAAAGACGGGTTCAGCAATACTACCAATAATTTTTTGGCAGGTGTCGGCATTACATGGAATTTAACTAGCCTGCATACTAAACGAATGAAAAGTCAACAACTGTTTAAAGAAGCCGAAAGTACGAAGCTAATTCAATCACAATACCAGCAAGCAATGCAAGCAGATTTATCTGCTTCTCAGGCAAAAATCGTTCAGCAATACGAGCAACTTCAGAAAACGAAGCTGGCCGTACAGCAGTCGCAAGATGCGTATAATATGTACCTCGCAAGGTACAAAAGCGGTTTAATTACGCTAAGCGAACTTTTACAGATACGCATTTTGCTGGAACAGGCAGAGAATGCACATATCGAGGCTTCACGTGAATATTGGGGATTGCTAGCTTATGAAGCGGAGCTAACTGCCGATTTCAACTTTTTATTCAACAACCTTTAAATAATCGTATATGAACATTATAAGATTTGCGTTAAGAAAACCAATTGCGATTATGGTTGTCGTACTAGCAATTGCTTTCTTTTCCTACAATACTGTAAAAAAAATAAACGTAGATATTTTTCCCGAGGTGGAATTGCCTGCGATGTACGTTGCTATGCCTTACGGTGGACTGTCCCCAGCTTATATGGACGGGTTTATGGCTAATGAGTTCCAAAAGGTTCTTCTTTTTGTGAGCGGTGTAAAAAATATTGATTTCAAAAGCGTTCAGGGGCTTACCCTGATGAAGCTGACCTTTTATCCCGGAACAGATATGGCACAAGCTGCTGGAGAGGTTTCAACATCGGTCTCAAGGGCAATGGGTTTCCTACCGCCTGGAGCAGTTCCGCCCATGGTGGTACGATTTGACGGTAGTTCGCTTCCAGTAGGTAACCTTGTTTTTGAAAGCGACCAGCGTTCCGTAAATGAAATACAGACATTGGCATTGACCAAAATCAGACCAATGTTCGTACAAATCCCAGGCATTACTTCTCCCGCTCCTTTTGGCGGAAATGTACGCTCCATTGTGATCAATATCGATCCTGACGCAATGCAAGCCAATGGATTAAGCCCCGAAGATATTACCGTTGCCATCACTAAAAATAGTCTTCCATCTCCTGCTGGAAATATTCGCATAGGAGATGAAAACTTGATGGCTCCTATAAACTCTATCGCTAAAGGACCTGCAGAACTATTGAAGACCCCTGTAAAAACAAGCGACAACCGTACTATATATGTTGGCGATGTAGCCCGTGTGGAGGACGGAGCAGATCAAACAGTAGGGTACGCTTTGATAAACGGAAAACGTTCTGTTTACCTGCCTATTATCAAAAAAGCAGATGCCTCCACATTGGATGCCGTGGAGAACCTAAAAGCTGCCATTCCGATGCTGAAAGACCAATTACCTGAAGATGTAAAGGTCAGTTATGAATTTGACCAATCAAATTATATCGAACGTTCCCTTTCCAACCTTATACACGAAGGTATTTTAGGAGCTGTTTTCACGGGATTGGTCATACTATTGTTCTTGGGAGACACACGTGGAGCTATCATTGTGGTATTGACCATCCCCATTGCCATTCTTACAGCAGTTACTGTTTTATATCTCTTAGGGCAAACCATCAATATCATGACATTGAGTGGTCTTGCTCTTTCCATTGGTATTCTCGTTGATGAAGCCACAGTAACCATAGAGAATATCCACCAACATATGGAAATGGGTAAACCCAAGCAACGGGCAATTATAGATGCTTTGATCGAAATTTCTATACCGAAATTATTGATCTTACTATGTATTCTTGCTGTATTGACCCCTGCTTTCATTATGACAGGCATTCCTAGAGATATGTTTATGCCTCTATCGATGGCGGTTGCCTTTGCAATGATTGCTTCTTTTTTGGCTTCACAGACCTTTGTACCGATACTGGCCAACTGGATGATGAAGAACAAGCACAATACAGAAGCCAATACTCCAAGAAAGCGAGCTTTTTTTGAAAAATTCCGGGTAAACTATTCTTACAGGATGCGTAAATGGTCAACCAAAGCTATCCCACTTTTTGTTGTGTATGTGCTGGTAGCGAGTGCAGTTGCTGGGGTTTTATTAACAGTTGTTGGTACGGACGTAATGCCAGTTTCCAATAATGGAGATTTTCAGATACGCATACAGGCTCCACAGGGAAGCAGAATAGAAAAAACAGAACAGATTGTTAAGGATATTACAGGAGATATCAAATCAGAACTGCCTGACAACGGTTTAAATATTACCTCTGCATTTGTAGGTATGCACCCCGCAGGATCTCCGATAAATCCGATATTCCTTTTCAGTAATTCTTCTCACGAAGCTATACTGCAAATATCTGTCAATAAGGAAGTGTATGATGGATCAATGGAAGATTTCAAAGAGAAAGTCCGTAATAAGATTATCAAGAACCACCCCGAAGTCTCTTTCAATTTTGAACCGATGGAACTGACAGAAAAGATTATGGGGCAAGGAGCGATGACGCCCATTGAAGTTAAAGTTGGAGCCAATCAGATAAAAGGCGCTTTTGCCCATGCATCAAAAATTGAAGCCAATTTAAAAAAAGTTCCATATCTGCGTGATGTGCGTATTGCCGAACCTATTACCTATCCAACAATGGAAATTGACGTAAACCGTGACCTTGCCGGACAGTTCGGACTTACGATGCAAGATATTACACATAGTCTTGTTACAGCTACATCATCAACCCGCTTTACGGATAAGAACCTATGGATTGATCCCAAGTCAGGATTGGTTTTTCAAACACAGGTACAAATCCCCGAGGGTATTATGTCGGAAGAAAGACTTCGATCACTTCCATTAAAAGCTGGAAGTCTTCGCCCGGTACTTGAAGATGTAGCAACCATACGAAGGGTCACTTCTCCAGCACAAGTAAACAGAAAGGGACCTAACCGTTACGTTACCATTGTGGCTAACCTTTACGGAAAAGATTTAGGTACAGCTTCAAGAGCAGTTAAACAAGCTATCAAAAATGCTGGCGAGCCACCTCGTGGAACTATTGTTTGGACAGAAGGTACACTACAGCTTTTAGATGATACTTTGGGTAGTCTCTTGGCAGGTTTAGGTGTGGCAATTATAGCTATATTCCTAATGTTATCGGCTTTTTATCAATCGTTCAAAGTACCGCTTATTATTCTATCGGTATTACCTGCTGTGATTGCCGGTAGTCTTATCATTCTATTCCTCACAGGTAGTACGCTTAACCTGCAATCCTATATGGGTATTATTATGTCGCTTGGTGTATCGGTTTCCAATGCAGTATTATTGGTTAATCAAGCCGAACATTATCGAAAAAAACTGGCACTTAAGCCTGCTAATGCAGCAAGGCTCGCTGCTTCGTCGAGGTTAAGGCCAGTGTTGATGACAGCAGCGGCGATGCTTGCCGGAATGTTACCAATGGCAATGGGCTTAGGCGACGGAGCCGAACAAGTGGCACCCTTGGGAAGAGCTGTTATAGGAGGGCTGATTGCTTCCACTGTAACCATCTTGTTATTAGTTCCGCATTTCTTTTCTTCCCTAATGTCGAGAACTTCAATAATCAGTCCTTCTTTAGACCCTGATGATGAAGATAGTAGATATCATGCAGAACAGTCCGATAAACAAACGATATAATAAACTTAAAAACAAAAATAATGTATCACAGCATTTCAATCAATAAAAAATCAACAACCATACTGGTATTTACCATATCAATGGTAATGTTGCTATCCGCTTGTTCACAAAAAGAGCAGGAAAAAGGACAAACGCAAAATGAGCAGGCAAAACCTGTAAACTATAAAACGGCTCCTCTACAGATCATCAATCCCGAGTACGAAATATCCGTTCCAGCAGAACTCAAACCTTTCGAACAGGTAGCGGTCTATGCAAAAGTTACAGGGTTTGTAAAACAAATGCATGTTGACCGAGGCGACCGAGTTCGCAAAGGTCAGCTTTTAGCACTACTTGAAGCTCCTGAAATGCAACAACAGTATCTTTCTGATAAATCTACAGAGCAAAAGGTTTACAGTGATTACCTGTATGCAAAACAGGCTTATGACAGATTAGTAACCGCTTCCAAAACAACAGGAGCAGTTGCGGATATTGAACTAGACAGAGCTAAAAGTGCGATGGAAAGTGCCAAGTCTGCTTTTGATGCTTCTAAAGCGGGAACGGCATATTCTTCACAGTTACAAAAGTACCTTCGCCTTACAGCACCGTTTGATGGCATAATAACCCAAAGGAATGTTTCTGTTGGGGCATTAGCCGGAACAAGAGGTAATACACCTTTGTTTATGATAGCACAGAGTAATAAACTCCGCCTTACCTTATCCCTACCGGAAAAACACGCATCATCTGTTTATGACGGGATGTCTGCTTCTTTTACCGTAAGCTCGCAGCCAGGTAAGACGTTTGATGCCAAACTATCTCGAACATCTGGATTACTCGACCAGCATGATCGCTCGCTCACACTTGAGTTTGACGTAAACAATACATCCGATGAATTACAGGGAGGTGATTATGCACAGGTCAAACTGAAATTAAAACGTAAAAAACCGTCTAGCTGGGTACAAAGCAAGAGTGTACTAAACACCCAATCTGGATCATATGTACTAACATTGAATAACAACGAAGTAAAACGGATTGCTGTAAAGGAAGGTATCCGTTTAGATACACTTACAGAGGTTTTTGGTAATCTTTCTCCAGCCGACAAAATCATTATCAAACCATCTGAAGAAATCCAAGAAGGTAAAATAAAAAAATAGTATTATGAAAATAAATATCAAAAAAATAGCCATACTTCCATTAATAGCAATTACGGGATGGGCATACGCATCAATAAATCGAAATGACATTAATGCAACTGTGAGCGCAAATCAACAAATAATTAGCGAACAGAAATTAGTAACCAATTCTCAAGAAACGCCAGATTTAAAGTTTAAGGACGAAAACGGTAAAACCATTTCGTTAAAATCCTTAAAAGGAAAGGTCGTTTTCATTAATCTTTGGGCTACTTGGTGTCCACCTTGCATTCACGAAATGCCATCGATTAATGAACTGCGTAAAATTTTTAGGGATAATAACGATGTCGTATTCCTAATGGTAGATGTGGATGGAAAAATAGAAAAATCTAAAGAGTGGATGAAAAGCAAAAAATTTGATTTGCCAGTTTATGTTCCCGATGGCGAAATACCCCGTGAGTTATTTTCAGGCTCTATCCCTACCACTATTATCGTAGATAAGCAAAACAATATCATCGCAAGGCAGGTTGGCGGAGCTGACTATTCGTCAAAGGAAGTGGTTGACCTAGTGACTAAACTATCAAACGAAAAATAATTAGTAAAACAATGAAAAAGATAATATTTTTTGTGGCATTTTTATTCGCAAGTGCCGCCTCATTCGGACAAATACTAAAGCCTGTAAAGTGGTCGTATGCTTCTAAACGCGTTAGTGATAAAGAAGCTGTATTGTTCTTTAAGGCAACAATAAACGATGGCTGGCATATCTATTCGCAAACGGTTCCTAAAAATGGCCCACAGTCTACAAGTTTTTCTTTCCATTCGTCAAAAGCTTATCATTTAAATGGAAAGGTTCAGGCGGCTAAACCTATTGTCAAACACGACCCGACTTTTGATATGGAAGTGGGCTATTATGAAAAAGCAGTGGTTTTCCAGCAAAAGGTAAAATTAACAGGCAATTCGCCTACGGTAAAAGGTACGCTTACCTATATGGTTTGTAACGATAAGCAATGCTTACCGCCTGAAGAATTGGCGTTCAGCATTCCTATAAAATAAAGAATTTAATATGAGATTAATATCAAAAATATTAACGGTACTATTCATCTTTGGTTTGGTGGCTGTTACTGCAAATGCGCAGACAGACAGCCTCGTATCGTATGATGATGTGGATTTTACGGAAATAACCGAGCAGCAGCCCGTTCAGCAGGAAAGTATTGTAACATCCAAAGAGCCAGAAACTTTACTAACTAATAAAAACGGGGTAATATTGCAAAAAAATGAAGCTACAACCGATAAAGGTTCCCTTTGGGCAATCTTTATTGCGGGTTTTATCGGCGGCTTTGCAGCATTGTTGATGCCCTGCATTTTTCCGATGCTGCCCTTAACGGTAAGTTTCTTTACCAAAAGCGGTCATACGAAACGCAGGGCGGTAATCCAAGCAATGATATATGGATTGTCTATCATACTCATTTACGTTCTATTGGGTATTTTCATTACGCTAATTTTCGGTGCGGATGCACTCAACAGTCTATCTACAAACGGGATTTTTAATTTTGCTTTCTTCGCTCTTTTAGTTGTATTTGCCTTTTCCTTTTTCGGTGCATTTGAGCTTACATTGCCTGCCTCGCTAGCGAACAAGTTAGACCGTAAAGCTGATCGAGGAGGTTTGCTAGGGCTTTTCTTTATGGCAGCAACATTAGCCGTAGTGTCCTTTTCCTGTACTGGTCCAATTATCGGAACGTTGCTGGTACAGGCTGCAACAATGGGGGAACTTTTAGGTCCCGCCATCGGGATGCTCGGCTTTGCATTGGCATTAGCAATACCGTTCACGCTTTTTGCAATGTTCCCAAGCCTTTTAAAAAGCCTTCCATCTTCGGGAGGTTGGCTGAATAGCGTAAAAATCACACTCGGATTTTTAGAATTAGCTCTTGCTTTGAAGTTTTTGAGCAATGTGGATCTGGCATATCATTGGAATTGGTTCGACAGAGAAGTCTTTTTAGCACTTTGGATCATAATCTTCGGATATTTAGGTTTCTATTTATTAGGAAAAATTCGGTTTCCGAATGATAGTCCAATGGATACATTGAGCCTGCCGAGAATGGTACTGTCAATACTTGTACTATCGTTTACCCTGTATATGGTTCCTGGATTGTGGGGAGCACCTTTAAAATCCATTTCGGCATTTTTACCACCACAGACAACACAAGATTTTGACCTGTATACTTCTTCATTTGGTAGGACAGAGACAAATAATGTCGTCGATAGCAAAGCCCGCAAATATTCGGATATATTCCACGCGCCCTTAAACCTTAATGTCTTTTTTGACTATGAGGAGGGAATAGAATATGGAAAGAAAGTGGGCAAACCTGTCATGCTCGATTTCACAGGGCATGCCTGTGTTAATTGCCGTAAGATGGAAGCATCCGTGTGGTCTGATAAAGACGTACACAAGCTATTGAACGAAGAACTTATCATCATCCAACTTTATGTGGACGATAAAACAGAATTACCACAGGCAGAACAATTTGTATCATCATTTAGTGGCAAAAATATACGTACCATAGGAAATAAATGGAGCGATTTTCAGGCGAGTAAGTTTAACTCCAATTCGCAACCTCACTATGTACTTTTAGACCCATCTAACGAGCAAATACTGATCAAACCTACTGGAGCAGATTACAATCAGAAAAGCTATTACGGTTTTATTCAATCTGCAATTAACAAATACAAGAGTAAAAATTTATAGAATAAGTAATTAAAATCATTTAGTATGAAAATGCAATTTAAAAATTTGGCAATTCGTTCTGGTCTTTTCATAATCACAGCTATATCGCTGGCTGCTTGCGGGAATACGGATAAGAACAAAGAAAACAAGGTAGAGAGCGAGCATTCGACGACGACAGGAGTTGGGACAACGGAAGCACAGGTCTCAACAACTGCCAACCTTTCCTTTACAGATAAAGATGGGGAAACCGTATACTTAAGCTCATTAAAAGGTAAAGTAGTATTCATCAACTTTTGGGCTACGTGGTGTCCGCCCTGCATTCAGGAAATGCCTACCATTAACGAACTAAAAG
>NCET01000406.1 GCA_002280815.1 Flavobacteriales bacterium 32-34-25
ACCTCTACATAATCCACTTCCTGTTGTTGAGTAGTTCGCCAAAAATAAGGTTTGGCATTTCTGTTTTCATAACTTAACAATTTCATTCTTTCGGAAATTAAAAAATTTTCCCAAAGCGCTCCTTTATCTTGTCGGAAATTTAAAAAATTAAAATTCCCTATCAACATATTGCGAACGCCATTGTCATAAAAATAGATTTTTTTATTGGCTTTAATTTCATTTCGATGATTGCGACTAAAACTGTTTAATCTAAAAATCACGAAGCTTTTTTCAAGCAAATCAATATAATTACTGACCGTGTTTTTATCCACACCAACCAATTGAGCAATTTCATTATAACTCACCTCACTCCCAATTTGGAAAGCCAAAGCCTGCAAAATTTTCTCCAAAACTTCCGATTTTCGAATACCTGCTAAACTCAAAATATCTTTATACAAATAACTCGAAACCAGATTTTTCAGAATTTCATATTCGTTCCCTAAATTATTGATAACATCAGGATACATTCCGTATAACAAACGTACTTCTAATTGCTGTTGCGCTTTCATGTAGCCAACATTTTTTTCAAATTCATTCCAAGAAATTGGATACAGATGGTACTCAAACTTTCGCCCCGTAAGCGGTTCCTGAGTAACATGATTAATATCAAAAGCCGATGAACCACTCACAATAACCTGAACATCTTTGATTTGATCTACGATGATTTTCAATTTCAAACCAATATTAGGTATGCGTTGTACCTCATCAATAAAAACATATTTATAATCAGCTATAATATTCTTGAGCGTTTCGGTATTGGCATTGGATAAGGTTTCCACAACAACAGAATCATCTCCATCGAGAAACAGAAAAGGAATTCCTTTCAACAGACTTTTAATCATAGTCGTTTTCCCCACTTGACGTGGGCCAACAAGTACAATAACCTTTCCTTTATTGAACCTATCTTCTATATTTGATATTAAAACTCTATCTATCACCCCTTTAATTTTGAACAAAAATACAAAAAAATATTTCTATTCACCAATTTAAGGTGTTATTTGGTGATTATATTCACCAATTTAAGGTTTTATTTGGTGATTATATTCACCAATATTAGTGTTTTTAAAACAAAACCACCATCAACCACCAAAGAATAGGAATACTTTCGACCCAAAAAGAAGTATAATATTTAGAGCGCTTTGTGTTCGAAAAAACTAAAAAAAGTGAAAGCATTACAACCAAAACCAGATTGACAATCAATTGTTTTTCGATAAAATTATTTTTAAAAAGCTCTAAAAAATAAAAAGGAATCAATAATAACAAACCTAAAATTTTAGTTCGTTTTACTCCTATTTGTTGCGGAACCGTTTTTAAATGCGGATCATCATTGGCCAAATCAATAATTTCGAAAACCAAGACCAAATTAAAAATCAATATAAATCGCTGTACGCATTTTATAAAAAAATCTAGTCCTAAATCCTGATGTGCATTAACCAATGGCAACAACAAGGTAACTCCTACCCAACACAAGGAAACTATATATATTTTGACTCCAGCCCAGTTTCGGGCATTTTTTCGATTAGGAAAAAAAGGCAAGGTGTATAAAAGCGTAAGAGCCAAAACTCCAGCCGCAAAAAGCTGAGTAACTAATTGTAGTTTGAAGAAAAAAAAGCCAACAGCTAAGAACGAAAAAAAACTCAAAACAGCGATCATTTTCAATTCGCTGCGCATCATTCTTTTTTTGGCTCTGGCCAAAGCATCGTATTTAACAAAATTATACCCCACAATTGTTCCGAAAAATGAAAAAAGTGCAATGGGTTCATCATACGGAATTTCAAACATAAATTGAGTCATTCGCACCAAAGCATACACCGACAAAGCGACGTGAATACTGGATTTGAGATAAAAATCAAAAAGGGCTTGAATACGAATCATCTAACAAAATTAATCATTTGGAAAGAATATTAATAAATTCATTTTCAACAAATAAAATGAATCCTAAAAAACAATGATTTAAAACGGAATTATGTTTATTTTTGCGCCACGAAAAATACAACCTTTTTTATAGCTACATGAAAACAGACGCTTTTGCTTTAAGACACATAGGTCCAGAGGAATCCGACCTACAACAGATGTTGAAAACAATAGGAGTTGACTCAATAGAACAACTTATTTATGAGACCCTTCCGGATGATATTCGTCTAAAAGCACCTCTAAATTTAGATCCTGAAATGACGGAATATGAATATTTAAAACATATTACGCTTTTAGGAAATAAAAATAAAATGTTCAAAACCTACATTGGTTTAGGCTACAACCAAGCCATTGTTCCTGCGGTTATTCAAAGAAATGTGTTTGAAAATCCAGGTTGGTACACCGCTTACACGCCTTATCAAGCCGAAATTGCCCAAGGTCGTCTGGAAGCTATTTTGAATTTCCAAACTACAGTTATCGAATTAACAGGAATGGAAATCGCCAATGCTTCACTTCTTGACGAAGGAACAGCTGC
>NCET01000407.1 GCA_002280815.1 Flavobacteriales bacterium 32-34-25
AAGATATTTTAATAGTATCCAAGGTTGGAGAATCGAGAAAATGGCTGCTGAAGCACCTTCTGCTCCAATGCCAGCTGCTCCAGCTTTTGCTCCAGCTACTAATTTGAACGAAGACGAGCCAGACGATTTGCCGTTTTAATTCGAAACATATAAAAGTAAAAACGAGCCTTGAATCATTTCAAGGCTTTTTTTATGCTTAAAACGAAGGTTTAATGATGGCACCAATTCCCATTTGGTTTCCTAATTGAGGATAGATAAATGCCGAAGTTTTATTCTTTTTGCCAAAGCAAAGTTTTTGAAACGGATTGTAATAAGAAACTAAAATTCCAGAAGCAAGTCCAATTCCAGCTCCTGTTAAAACATCAGAAGCATAATGTTTGTTGTTAGCCACACGTAATATTCCTGTAGCCGTGGCAAAAACGAAACCACTACTGGCGTACCAAAAATTAGAGTCTTTGTATTCCTGATATAAAAGGGCAGCATTTGTAAAAGCTATAGCCGAATGTCCTGAAGGAAAACTCAATTTATCGGAACCATCTGGGCGATGTGCTTTTACCGAATGTTTTAAAGCTGTGACTATAACGTAGCTAAGGGTATTGGCAACAGCTAAATCAATGGTTTGATGTTTTATTGTGTTCCTGGGCTGAAAACCCAAATATTTTCCAGCATAGATTTGTAAAGCAGGAATAAAAAGAGTGATGTCATCTGCACGAGTACTGAAATTGGAACCAAAAAAAGATTGGGAATCTCTTTGAATGTCTTTATTTAACTGGCTGTTGAACAATATAATTCCAGAGCCAATCAAAGCAGTAGGGATAATAAGTGATTTATAAGTAAACTTTTTTTGACTAGTCAGCGAATCAAGCGCTTGTCCGTTTATTTTTGGAATCAAAAAAAAGAGCATTAGTAAATAAAAATTGGAAGTTTACTAAAGTAACCAAATAAAGTAAATTACTTTTGTCAAATGTAAGCGTATATCCTTTTAGAATAAAAGTTATGTATTATTTATCTCAAGACTTATTTTTTCCGCCAGTTCATTTAGCCCATTCTTCAGGAATTATTGGGCTAGGAGGGGATTTGTCTCCAGAGCGATTGCAATTGGCTTACAAAAGTGGCATTTTTCCATGGTTTGAAGATGGTGAACCTATTACCTGGTGGTCGCCAAATCCCAGAATGGTTTTGTTTTTGGACGAATTGATAGTATCTAAAAGCATGCGAAATATTCTAAACAAAAATATTTTTAAAGTTACTTTCAATCAAAATTTTAGAGAGGTGATTTCGAATTGCCAGAATGTAAAGCGTGAAGGTCAAAACGGAACCTGGATTACTAATGATATGATTGAGGCTTATTGTAAACTACATGAATTAGGAATCGCTAAATCGGTTGAAGTTTGGCAGGAGAACGAACTCGTAGGTGGTTTGTATGGTGTCGATTTAGGTCATATTTTTTGTGGCGAAAGTATGTTTTCTTTAGTTTCGAATGCTTCTAAAGTGGCTTTTATTGCTTTGGTCAACCAATTAAAAAAGGAGAATTACAAACTGCTCGATTGTCAGGTTTATAATTCTCATTTGGAAAGTTTAGGTTGTCGGGAAATTGAACGTGATGAATTTATGGATATACTTCTAAATCATTTTTAACCGCAAAGATTAAAAAAGTTTTTCGCAAAGTTTCTCAAAGAGAAGTACAAAGAGTTTTAAGATTTCTTAAATTTCTTTAATCTGTGTTGCTGTTTTACTGAAAAGTAAACAAAGAAAGTTTTAATGAAATCTGTGTTTATCTGTTGCATCCGTTTTATCTGTGAGCCATCTTTAAAATGTTAACTTCACAAAACTCCAATCTAAAGTTTTATACAATACTAATTCATTTTTTAAACTCGGTAAACCAATAATCAATTTTAAGGTTTCATGTGCCATCATGGTTCCAATCATTCCCGGCAAAGTACCTAGCACGCCATTAAAACTACAATTAGGTGCGTCTTTAGGATTAGGTGGTTCAGGAAATAAATCACGTAAATTTTTACTTCCCTGATGATTAAAAACAGCTAACTGACCTTCGAAACCTAAAATACTGCCATAAACCAAAGGTTTTTCTAAAGTCACGCAAGTATCATTGACTAAATAACGGGTGCTGAAATTATCAGAACCATCGACTATAATATCAAAATCAGCAATTAACCTACTTGCATTTTCTACAGTCAATTTTTCTTCGAAAGCCTGAACTGTAATTAACGGATTTAGTTTTTTAACCGTTTCTTTAGCTGTTAAAGCTTTCGATAAACCTACTTGATTTTCGGTGTATAAAATTTGACGATGCAGATTATGAATTTCTATTTTATCAAAATCAACAATGCCAATGGTTCCTACACCAGCCGTAGCAATGTATTGTAAAATAGGACAGCCTAAACCGCCAGCGCCAATAACGAGCACTTTAGCTTTTTTTAATTTGGCTTGTCCTTCATCGCCAATTTCAGGTAAAATCACCTGGCGATTGTATCTTAAAAAATCTTGTACTACGCTCATTTTGTATTCTAAATAGTTAATCTATATCGTGTAACTCTTATCCCAATCTTTCCAAACGGGTTCATATCCAGTTTTTGAAATAATAGATGCAATTTCGAAAGAAGAGCGTTCGTCACTAATTTCAAATTGTTCTAAGGATTGTGGATCTACAACATAACCACCCGGATTGGTTTTAGAACCAGCACTCATACTGGTAATTCCAATGGGAATAATATGATTACGGAATTTTTCATTCTCTCTGGTGGATAACGAAATCTCCAAATCTTCATTCCACAAACGATAGGCACAAATCAGTTGGGTTAAATCTTTGTCGTCCATAATGAAATTAGGTTTAATCACACCTTCTGCTGGACGTAACCTTGGGAATGAAACCGTATATTTAGTTTGCCAATAGGTTTTTTGCAAATAATCCAAATGCAAGGCGTTGAAAAAACTATCGGTACGCCAATCTTCTAAACCTAATAAAACACCCAATCCAATTTTATGAATTCCTGCCGAACCAACTCGGTCTGGCGTTTCCAAACGAAAATCAAAATTAGATTTCTTACCCTTGGTATGGTATTGTTTGTAAACTTCCTTGTGATAGGTTTCCTGATACACTAAAACCGAATACACTCCGGCCTGATGCAATTGCTTGTATTCTTCAGTGGAAAGCGGTTGTACTTCTACTGAAATTATCGAAAAATCCTTTTTGATTTGTTCAATAGCATTCAGGAAATAATTAATGTTTACCGTGTAATTTGCTTCTCCTGTTAAGCTAAAACCACAATAGGTACAAATATTTTGGCATTCGTTACTGAGATACAACGGAGCATACATTTGGATGGTTTTGCCAAAACGTTTTTTCGTCAATTCATGGCTCAACTGCGCCATTTGTTCCAAATATGGCTGAGCAGCTGGAGAAATTAACACCAGAAAATCATCGAGATTCCTTTTACTTTTTCCTAAAGATCGTTCCACATCTGATGCAGAAGTATAGTATATTTTAGTCTTAATGTTTTCCCAGTCGTATTGTTCAAAAACTGATTTAAATGTTGTCATTGGATTTAGTTTTTTACTACAAAGAGTTTTTACCTATAATTTTTTTACCGCAAAGAGAACTAAGATTTGCGCAAAGTTCGCTAAGTTGAGGTTTTTATTTCTGACTAAAAAGTTCGCAAAGCTTTGTGAACTTTGCGAAAAAACCTTGCGAACTTTGCGGTAAAAACTCTTTGTGGTTAAATGATTATTCATATAAAAACGCCGTCAAAGGACTAGAAGCTACAGCATGCGAATATTGTTGTCCCAGTTTCGCTTCATAGGCTTTTCGACCTGCAATTACGGCTTCTTTGAATGCTTCTGCCATTAATTTCGGATTTCCAGCTACTGCAATTGCGGTGTTGACTAAAACGGCATCAGCACCTAATTCCATTGCCTTTGCAGCATCCGAAGGTGCTCCAATTCCAGCATCGATAATCACAATAAATCCTAATTTTGCTAATTCTTCGGTGGCTTTTAAGGTCTCGATTGGGTCTGGTAAAAGGTATCTTGGATCGGGATGAATTTCCAGTTTTAACCAATTTGTTTCCAGTGCTTCTCTGGCTAGTTGCGCTGCAAAAACAGCTTCTTTGGCATTTCTTGCTCCTGAAGTATTGGGTAACAAATGAATTCCAGGATGTTTTAAATGCGATAAAATAGCATCGGTATCGGTTTCTAAATCGACACGTTTTAAGGCAACCGTAACTAATTCGCTTCCAGAAGCGAGGATAGCTTCTTCCATTTGGCTATTCGAACCAAATTTCCCTGTTCCTAAAAACAAGCGCGATTGCAGTTCTTTGTCGCCAATTTTAAACAATGACGTTTCCATATAATTTTTCGTTAAGTACGGTTATTAATTTTGTTTTGCTATCGCTTTCAGTAATCAATCCTGAAACGGCAATACCATGAATTCCTGTTTTGATGATCGATTCAACATCATCAGTCAAAATGCCTCCAATAGCATAAATCGGTGTTTCTATTTGTTGCCCTTTTAATTGAGTTAAGATGTTTTGGTAACCCTCTAATCCTAAAATTGGACTTAATTTTTCTTTGGTTTTTGTAAAACGAAAAGGACCTAAACCAATATAATCACAACCATTTTGTACATGATTTTGGATGTCTTCGTTCCCGGGCTTTAGCTATTCCCATGTCGCTTAATCCCAAATGAACACCGTCAGCATCAATTTGTTTTGCTAATGCTACATTGTCATTGATGATAAAAGTGGCTAAGTACTCCTGGCACAAGATTTTTACGGCTTCCGCCAAAGTAAAAGTTTCTTCGGAAGTAGCGTTTTTGAAACGCATTTGAATCCAATCGCAACCGTGATCCAAAGCCTGGTGAATATTATACAATTGTTCTTCAACTGTATTTCCTTGTGATATGTATTGTAAACGATTAAACATAATGATTTCCTAGTTGAGTTGAGTTTGACAATAAAAAGTTTTCGGTATAACTTTTAGCATTTTTACAGGCGTTAAGAAGGTTTTGTTCCAATGCCAGATTAGCAGTTATAGCTGCCGATAATACACAGCCCGAACCGTGTTTTGGATATATTTTGATGCTTTTTGGCGAAAGCCTGAAAAATTGATTTTGAACGTGTAAATAATCGGTACCAACTTCCGTGGGATGATGTCCTCCTTTTAATAAAACAGCACAGTTTTTAGATATTTTTTCAGTAATAATTGCGACTGATTTTTCTTTAGAATCCAATTTCAAAATTTCATCATAATTGGGAGTTATTAAATCTATTTCGTTCAAAACAGAAACCAAATCATCTTGATTTTCAATTGTCAAAAAATCAAATTCAGTGGTCGATTTTAAAACGGTATCCCAAACTATTTTAGTTTTTGGCGAAAGCCTTTTTATTAAAAAAACAATCGATTTTAAATAGTCTAATGACGGAACAATCCCAATTTTTACTGCTTTGATTTCATAAGCTTCGAATAACGTTTCAATTGATTGCAATACAAAATCGAGCGCTGTCCATTGAATAGCAACAAATTCATTTTCGGTCTGAATCGTATTTGCCGTATTGATGGCAAAACCATATACCTGATGTTGTTCGAAGGATTTAATATCTGCCAAAAC
>NCET01000044.1 GCA_002280815.1 Flavobacteriales bacterium 32-34-25
TTCGATGCAAAAACCAGCTTTCTTGTTCGATGGAAGAAATATATTAAATGGTTCGGATTTGGAAAAAATAGGATTTGTATATCAGGCGATAGGGTCTTAAAAACCTCACCCCAGCCCTCTCCAAAGGAGAGGGAGTCGAAGTGTAGCCAGTTTAAAATATTTAGAACTTTTATATTTCTATTTCAATGAAGAAGGAAAACATGAATTGGTATGTAGTTTATACAAAACCGAAATGGGAGAAAAAAGTGGCCGAACAATTAATTCAGAAAGGTATTGAATGCTATTGTCCTCTGATTACCCAAGTTCGTCAATGGTCGGATAGAAAAAAGAAGGTTGAAGTGCCACTTTTTAATTCTTATATTTTTGTCCGTTTAGCCGAAGCTGATCGGAATTTAGTATTCCAATCTTCGGGGGCGGTGCGTTATCTTTTTTGGTTAGGCAAGCCAGCCATTGTTCGTGATGAGGAAATTAATACCATTCAAAAATGGCTCACTACTCCTGATCAATATGAGATTTCGGTTTCTTCTTTGCAAGTTGGAGATAAATTGACTTTGGAATCTGGACCTTTTAAATCTCAGCAAGCTATTGTTCAGGAAATTACTAAAACAAGTTATGTTTTAGTATTGGAATCTATGGGCTGTGTATTGAGAATGAAAAAAATATAAAGCTAAGTTTTTTTTCTTTTTTTTATTTGATGTAAAGTCAAAAAAAAGCTATGTTGTTGTTCTTCTTCTTGTTATTCAAATTAGTTTGTTGTTTTCTAGTTTGTTAATGTTTTCTGTTTGTTATTTTTCTTTCAATTTTAAAAGTATTGATTGGAATTCAGCTTTTAGTAGTTATATTTGCGAACGAAAAAAAAGCTGGATTCTAACCCATTTTATGTGGGTTGGAACCGCGAAGCGTTGGAATAAATCCAGTAAAACAGCTTTAAGTAATCAGTAAATCAATGGATTCACATTCTAAAATAGCAGTTATAGGTCTTGGTTATGTAGGCTTGCCACTAGCACGATTGTTTGCTACAAAATATCCTGTAGTGGGATTTGATATCAATCAGAATCGAATTGATGAATTATGCTTTGGTATTGATACTACTTTTGAAGTAGAAGAAACTGTTTTGAAATCTGTTTTAGTTTCTAAAGAGGCAATTGAAAAACAAAAAGGTTTATACTGTAGTAATCAATTAGAAGACATATCAGCTTGTAACTATTATATTGTAACTGTTCCTACTCCCGTAGATAAAAACAATCGCCCTGATTTGACTCCTTTGTATAAAGCTAGTGAAACAGTAGGGAAGGTTTTGAAAAAAGGAGATATTGTTATTTATGAATCGACAGTTTATCCTGGAGTTACTGAAGACGAATGCGTACCTGTTTTAGAACGAATTTCTGGATTGCAATTTAATGTTGATTTTTTTGCAGGTTATTCTCCAGAGCGAATTAATCCGGGAGATAAAGAACACACAGTAGATAAAATATTAAAGGTGACCGCAGGTTCTACGCCAGCAATAGGCCAAAAAGTAAATGCCTTATACCAATCGGTAATTACAGCAGGAACACATTTGGCACCTTCCATAAAAGTGGCTGAGGCTGCTAAAGTAATTGAAAATTCCCAACGTGACATCAATATTGCTTTTGTAAACGAATTGGCTAAAATATTCAATTTGATGGATATTGATACCCAAGCCGTTTTAGAAGCTGCAGGAACCAAATGGAATTTTTTACCATTCAAACCGGGATTGGTTGGCGGTCATTGTATAGGGGTGGATCCTTATTATTTGGCACAAAAAGCACAGGAATTAGGGTATCACCCTGAAATTATCCTGGCTGGGAGACGATTGAATGACAGTATGGGAGAATATGTAGCCGCCCAAGTAGTCAAATTAATGATTAAAAAAGGAATTTCGGTTAATGGAGCTAGGCTTTTGATGCTTGGAATTACTTTTAAAGAAAACTGTCCTGATGTTCGTAATACTAAGATTGTAGATGTTATTCAAGCATTGCAAGACTATGGGATTTCAGTAACCATTTTTGATCCATTAGCTAATCCCGAAGAAGTAAAGCGAGAATATGGATTAATTTGTCATCCTGAGCTAAGCCTGTCCCGAGCTAGTCGAGGGGTCGAAGGACAAAAATTTGACGCCATCGTATTAGGAGTATCACATACTCCGTTTTTGACTATGGATTTATCAAAACTTCAAAAAACATATAGTATCATCTACGATGTGAAAGGAGTTTTAAAGACTAATGTGGATGGGAGGTTATAATATAATAGTTGTCTGTTTTCAGTTGTCGGTTCTTAGTAATTCGACAACACACCCCTAACCCCTCTAACTCTATTTAATATTTTTATTAGGAATCGTTGAATCTTCGATTTCAAGAATGGAATTACGTGACTTCCCCTCCTTTGGAGGGGTGCCTGAAAGGCGGGGTGGTTAATTATATAAGCTACTATTTTTTAACAACCGACAACCCACAACTGACAACCGATAACAAAAAAACTCTCAACTGACAACAGAGAAATGAATAAAAAAAACACAATCATACACGTCATCCTTACAGGAGGAATAGGAAGCAGATTATGGCCTTTATCACAGTATTTAGAAATATTTGAGGGCAAATCCTTATTCGAATTAACTGTGGAGCGCAATAGTGATATTGCTGATAAAGTTATTGTAGTGGGAAATGTTGACAACTGTCATTTGAGCAGAAAAATTTTAGAAAAGACGAATACGCCTTATCTTGATATTGTAGAAACTACACCAAGAAATACGGCTGCTGCGATTGCTTTTTCAGCTTTTGCAGCTGATCCTGAGGATATCTTGATTGTGACACCAATGGATCACATTATTGAGAAAAAGGATTTGTATGATACAGCTGTTGCAGAAGCTATAGAAAAAGCCGCTAATGGCTATATTGTAACTTTTGGGATTGTTCCTACTAAGCCTGAAACAGGTTATGGCTATATCGAATACAAAGGAGAAAATGTACTGTCTTTTAGAGAAAAACCTAATTTAGTTACAGCGAAAGGTTTCATTGCAAAGAAGAATTTTTTATGGAATAGTGGGATGTTTTGTTTTAAAGCCAGCGTATTATTGGACGAATTAAAACATTTTAAACCTAAAGTATATAAAAAAGCAAAAATTGCTTGGGAAAACAATGATAGAGGAAAGTTAGATTTAGAATTATCACTAGATATCCCATCTATTAGTGTGGATTATGCAGTAATGGAGCGTAGCAAGAAAATAAAGGTAATTCCTTCTCAATTTTTATGGTCGGATTTAGGTTCGTTTGAATCCGTTTATGATTATTTAGTTTCAAAAGGGCATCCGATTGACGAAAATGGCAACATGACTATTGGTACTCAAAATTACACTGCTTTTATAGGTTTGAAAAATACCATTTTGATTGCTACTGATAATGCCAATCTGGTTTTGCAAAAAGAATATTCTCAGGATGTAAAGGATTTGTATAATGAATTGGAAATAGAGAAACCAGAGTTGTTGGAGTAATACTAGTAATTATCGGGATTAATAAAAACATATTCAAATGTCAGTCTGAGCCTGTCGAAGACGTTTAATTTGTTACATTTCAACAAGCTCGATGTGCCAAATTAAAAATAATTCTAACCTAAAGATTTTAAAAAAATAAAAAATAAATGAATTCAGAACAGCAGTGGACCGAAGAAATTAAATCGCAAGATTCACTCTTTTCCATTAATTTTAAAGAGTTGTGGCACTATCGTGATTTGCTTTTGATGCTTCTTAAAAGAGATTTTGTTACTTTCTATAAGCAAACTATTTTAGGACCTATTTGGTTTTTTGTACAACCAATCATGACTTCTTTAATTTATGTAGTCCTATTTGGTCAGGTAGCTAAGTTATCTACAGATGGATTACCTCAATTAGCCTTTTATTTGGCTGGAATTACCATTTGGAACTATTTTTCAGATTCCTTAACCAAAACTTCAGCTGTTTTTCAAACCAATGCCTCTATTTTTGGTAAAGTTTATTTTCCAAGATTGATTATGCCGTTATCTATTGTTTTTTCAGGCTTATTAAAGTTTGCCATTCAGTTTGGATTATTTATAGCAGTAGTGCTTTATTACACCTTTGTTGAAAATAGTATTCAACCTAATTTATGGGTGTTAGCCACTCCATTATTAATCGTATTGATGGCAGCATTTGCTTTAGGTTTAGGTATGATTTTTTCTTCAATGACTACTAAGTATAAAGACCTTACTTTTCTTTTAACTTTTGGAATTCAATTATACATGTATGCTACTCCGGTAGTGTATCCTGTATCGGCTATGCCCGAAAAGTACCAATGGTTAGTAAAAGCCAATCCTTTAACAGGTATTTTTGAATGCTTTCGATATGGTTACTTAGGTTCGGGAGGTTTTACACCTTCAAGCTTACTTTTTAGTACTTTCTTTATCACGGTTTTATTGATTGTTGGGATTGTGATTTTCAACAAAGTGGAGAAAAGTTTTATGGATACGGTTTAAAGGATTTTGAACATGATTTTCTTTTAATAAATTAAGAATTAAGAATTAAGAATTAAGAATTAAGAATTAAGAATTTTTCAATTATAGCATAAATTTTTTAATGAAACAACTAGCAATAAAAGCCGAAAATATATCCAAACAATACCGACTAGGCGAAGTAGGTACAGGAACTATATCTCATGATTTGAACCGTTTTTGGCATAAGATAAGAGGAAATGAAGATCCTTACTTAAAAATTGGAGAATCTAATGATAGAAGTGCTAAAGGTTCTAGTGATTATGTTTGGTCATTAAAAGATATTAATTTCGAAATAGAACAAGGAGATGCAGTAGGGATTATTGGTCGTAACGGAGCGGGGAAAAGTACTTTATTGAAATTATTGAGTAAGGTAACCAAACCTACCACAGGAAATTTTAAGGTTAACGGTCGTATTGCGTCGCTTTTAGAAGTTGGAACAGGTTTTAATCCTGAGATGACCGGTCGTGAGAATATTTATTTAAACGGAGCCATTTTAGGGATGCGTCGTGCCGAAATTACTCGGAAATTTGATGAAATAGTTGATTTCGCCGGAGTAGAACGTTATATAGATACTCCGGTTAAGCGTTATTCCTCAGGTATGTATGTGCGTTTGGCTTTTGCCGTAGCAGCTCATTTAGAGAGTGAAATTTTAATTGTCGATGAGGTATTGGCAGTGGGTGATGCTGAATTCCAAAAGAAATGTTTGGGTAAAATGGGTGATGTTTCTAAGGGAGAGGGAAGAACTGTATTGTTTGTGAGTCATAATATGGGGGCAATAAAAGCATTATGTAATAAGGGTATTTATTTAAAAAATGGATTAAATACTTTTGGGGTATTACCTATTCAAGAAACGATAGAATCTTATGTAAATAATGGTAACCGCGATTTAAATAAATTTTGGGAAGGTAGTATTGTTGGGAGGGGTCAATTAATTGAAATAAAAAAATTGGTTATACAATCTGAAAATAATCAGTTTATACAATTTACAAATGACATTCCTTTAGAAATTATTATTCATTATACAATTCCTGTTTCTTCTCCGTCAAAGTTAAGGATAGTGTTGTCTTTATTAACAGTCGATGGTATTATTATAATGACTAATGGAATTTTTATTGAAAATAATTTAGAAGGAGAATTTAAAACAACCATAAAAATTCCTTCAAATTTGTTTACAAATATTGAATATAAGTTAAATTTTAGGGTTGATATACCAAGAGTGGATGTTATTATTCCAGAAACAGAAATGTTGAAATTTAGTATAGAAGTCGAGAAACATTCTTTAGGTGTGCTTCATGGAAATGAACCGGGAGGATATTTTCATATACCATTTGAATACGAAACAAAAAAAATATAAACAAAATAATTATAGGGTTGTCTTTGAAAAAAATATTATTATTTACTTATGGAGATGCTACTCAAGCTTCTACTTGGTCTAATGTGCCTTTTTTGATGACAAAAGCATTAGAAGAAAAAGGGATTGAGGTAGTTCATATGGATATAATGCCAAATCCAAAATGGAATGTTTGGTGGTTAAAGTATATATTCTGGAATTTAAATCGCTTTTATCCAAATCATCAGTTTAGTTTTATTAGAACGTGGATTAACAAATATCAAACAGAGAAAAAGATAAAAAAGTTTATTCTACAAAATGATACAGCTGATTATTGCTTCTTTCTCAATTTTGAGTACTATAATAAATATTCGCAAATTCCGTCATTACTTTTAAATGATTGGACTTATGATATTGTGATTTTAGACAGATTGCAACGTAAACCATATTTTTTTGAAAAATGGTTTGTAAAGTACCAACAGCAGGCATTACGAAATGCAGAGGTTGTTGTTTCTTTATTTGAAGATTGTGCCAATACTATAAAGTCACGAAATCCTAGCGCTAATGTGCATCATTTAGGAATGAATGTCGTTAACGATTTAGCGCAAGTACAATATACCCGCGAAACACTATTAGAATTAAAGAGTAAAAGCAAATCTTTTTTGTTTATTGGAGGGAGCAAGTATAAAGAAGCAGCACAGTTGCTGATAGATGCTTTTTGTCTTATGCCTAATATGTCACAATGTCAGTTAAATATTGTAGGTATGAGTAAAGAAGAGCTGGAAGGTGTAAATAGTTATATTAATTGCTATGGATATCTAAATAAAAGCGATTATGAAGATAATATAATTTACTATAGGTTACTTTCAGAAGCAAAAGCAGTTATTAATCCCGCTAAAATATGGGCCGGTTATTCTTCTTCAGTCGAAGCAATGTATTATTATACCCCTGTCATCGTTTCTAGATATCAATCTTTTGAATTAGAGTTTGGCGAGGACATCGACTTTGGGTTTTATTTGAATGAATTTGATTCAAATCATCTTGCCGATTTGATGATAAAATTGATGCAGCATTCAGATTATGAGGGATTTTGTATTAACGCACATGATAAAGTGAAAACATATACTTGGGATATGTATATAGATAAATTGTTAAAATTAATAAATGAATAGCCGCCTTGCCATAATAATCCCTTTTTTCAAGCTTGCATTTTTCGAAGATACCCTTGAGTCTTTAGCGAATCAAACAGATAAAAGAGTTAAAATTTATATAGGAGATGATGCCAGTCCGGAAGATTGTTCTTTACTTTTAGAAAAATACCAAGGCAAATTTGATTTTGTATACCACCGTTTTGAAACTAATTTAGGAGGGCAATCATTAACCAAGCAATGGGAACGCTGTATTGCATTATCTAATGATGAGGAGTGGTTTATGATTTTAGGAGATGATGATTATTTGGGTGAAGATGTGGTAGCTAAATTTTATAATGCTATTTCAACTTTTGGAAATCAATCGAATGTCATCAGAAATTCAAGTCTTTTGATAGATGAATACAAAGAACCAATTTCAAAAGTTTACGATCATCCTGTATATGAAGAAGCAATAGCTTCTTATTGTCGAAAGTTAAAAGGGGATAGCAGGAGTTCATTATCCGAACATATTTTCAGAATGGCTTCTTATAAAAAATATAAATTCAAAGATTATAAAATGGCTTGGAGCAGTGATGATAGAGCCATTATTGATTTTGCGGATAGTAAGCCTATTTTTTCTGTTGATTCAATTGTCTATGTAAGAATGTCTGATTTGAATATTTCGGGAGGAAAAGACAATATTCAAGAAAAAATAAGTGGACGCCTTCAAGGTACTAAAGAGTTGATAAATGATTATAAATCAACAATGACTCAGGAACAAATCAGAATATTTATCGGACTTTATGAAAATTTGATATACAGATACAAGGATTTTAAATGGAATCATGTTAGTCGTTTAATCTATTTATCTATTCGTTATTTTGGAGTTAAATATACTTTGAATCAATTAAAATCAATAATTACGAAGTTGGCATTTAAAAAACAATTCAACAGTTAACAATTTTTTTTATTGTTGAATTGGATTTTAGACGTTAAATCTTTACATAATTTATTATTACGCTAATATGATACCTGTAACCAAACCTTTTATGCCACCGATTGAAGAATATAAAAATTTAATCGACGGTATTTGGCAACGCCAATGGATAACTAATATGGGGCCATTAGCAAGTGAATTAGAAATGAGGCTGAAAGATCATTTAGGTGTAAATCATTTGCTATATGTAACTAATGGTACTGTTGCAATCCAAATGGCAATAAAAACTTTAGGAATAACAGGTGAAATAATCACAACCCCATTTTCATTCGTTGCTACGACTTCCAGTATTGTATGGGAAGGTTGTACACCGGTTTTTGTCGATATAGATGCTAAAACATTAAATATAGATGTTTCGAAAATAGAAGCGGCAATAACAAATAATACCCAGGCGATATTGGCAACTCATGTTTATGGAAATCCATGCGACGTGGTTGCCATAGAAAAAATTGCTGAAAAACATTCCCTTAAAGTAATCTATGACGGGGCTCATGCTTTTGGTGTTGAGGTAAACGGAAAATCAATTTTTGAATATGGAGATATATCAACTTGTTCGTTGCATGCTACCAAATTATATCATTCTATAGAAGGTGGACTGATAATTACAAAAAGTCCAGATTTACTAAAAAAAATGGCATTTTCCCGAAATTTTGGTATTTCAGGCTTTGATTCTTTTGCAGGCTTAGGTATTAACGGAAAAAATTCAGAGTTTCACGCTGCTATGGGTTTAGTAAATTTAAACTATGTAAAACATATTAGTGATAGGAGAAAAGAATTGGTAAATCGTTATAATAGTAAATTAAGTAATCTTAAGTCTTATCGACCTTTGTGGCATAGTAAATCTAACGATAATTATGCCTATTACGCTATTGTTTTAGAATCTGAAGATTTATTATTAAAGATAAAAGCTACTTTAGACAGTAACGAAATTTTTACACGTCGCTATTTTTATCCTTCATTGACCAGTGCTTTGCCTTACATAACTCCTCAAAATATGCCAGTTACTGATGACATTGCAAAACGAGTATTGTGTCTGCCTTTATATCCTGAACTTACAATTGAAGAAGTGGATTTGATTGTAAGATTAATGCTAAGGATTCAAAATAATTAATTATGCTGATAGTAGGAGCCAAAGGTTTTGCAAAAGAACTATTAGAAATATGTAACCAAAATGATGAATTAGCATCTTTGGTTTTTTACGATGATATTTCTGAGGATATTGGTGATTCAATATATAACCAATTTACAGTTATTAAATCTTTAGACCAGGCAAAAGACTATTTTGAAAAGATAGACAAAAGATTTACTATAGGTGTCGGTAATCCAATCTTAAGAAAAAAAATGTATGATCAATTTGTTACTATTGGAGGACTTTTGACCCATACTATAAGTAAGCAATCTATGATTTCTACTTTTGATGTCAAGATAAACGAAGGATGTAATATTTTGTCGGGTGTGAATATTTCTAACGGAGTAAAAATTGGAGTTGGAAATATTGTTTACTATAATGTCAATATTGCCCATGATTGTAAAATTGGTGATTTTGTAGAAATATCCCCGTCTGTTAATCTATTAGGACATGTTAAGGTTGGAGATTTTACCCATATTGGAGCAAACGCAACAATTCTGCCCAAGCTTACAATTGGAAATAATGTAACCGTTGGAGCAGGCGCGGTCGTTACCAGAAACATACCAGATAATGTAGTGGTTGCCGGTGTTCCTGCTAAGATTATTAAATATAAGGAATTGAAAGTATAGAAGATAATCTTCTAGTTTTTTAAATATATTTAAAAGGACTTTTATATAATAAGTGAAATTCGTATATGATTAATTTATTGAAGAAAATTTACATATTAATGCTCTTCGCAAACCCCCTAGCGAAAAAGCTTAGAGCATATAATTTGCAAAAACGTGCAAATGCTATTTTCAATAAGTTTAGACGTAAAATAACTATTTTAAGTGTCGAAGATACTATAAATGATATCATTGTCCATAAAAAAAGCATGGCAAGGTTCGGGGATGGAGAATTGCGTCTATTGTTGCCAAATCAAAATTTATTATTACAGAAAAGTGATGAAAAATTAATTTCACTTTTAAAAGAAACCTTATATTCAAATTTATCAAATTTGAATATCGGATTGAATGAAGGCTTGATAAACCTAACTCCGTATAAATCTATCGTAAGAGAATGGTGGTATCAATATATTATTAAATACGGAGATGATATATTGCAGCTGCTATCTGTCAAGACCTATTTTAATGCAAATATTACAAGGTTTTATATCGATTATGAAGATAAATCAATAGCTAAGAATACCGTACACTTGTTAAAGAAGATTTGGGAAAATCACCATGTTTTAATTGTTGAGGGAGAGCACTCAAGATTGGGAGTCGGAAATGATTTATTTTCTGATAGTACTAGTATCGAAAGGATAATTTGTCCCGCAAAAAATGCTTTTGATCAATACGATGAAATAGTAAACTCTGTAAAAACCTTGGGACAAAATAAATTAATCTTGTTGGCTTTAGGCCCAACTGCAACAGTTTTGGCATACGAATTAGCTAAGGGAAATTATTGGGCTCTGGATATTGGTCATATTGATATTGAGTATATGTGGATGCTGCAAAATGCGGATACCCGAATACCAGTCAAAGGACGATATGTAGCCGAAGCCAGAGAAACTGTGGATTTAGTTTTAGAATCCCAGGAAGAAGTTGAATACAATAAAAGTATTTTAAAGAAAATCCTTTAGATGGAAAGTAATAAATTAATCAGTGTTTGTATGATTGCCTACAATCATGAAAACAGTATAAGGGAAGCCATAGAAGGAGTTCTAATGCAAGAATGTAATTATCGTATTGAATTAATCATTACCGATGATTATTCGACGGATAATACAGAAACAATCGTTAATTCATTTAATTCACATCCAAGAGGTGGTATTATTAAATATATCAGACATCCTAAAAACGTTGGTCTTTTTACAAATTTGATGTCTAATTTAGAAAATTGTAGTGGAGATTATATTGCGTTTTGCGAAGGTGATGACTATTGGATTGATCCATTGAAATTGGAAAAACAAGTAAAATTTCTGGAATCTAATAATGACATTGTGTTGACATTTACTTCACGCGTCGTTCTTGAAGCTGATGCTACACAAAATAAAAGCATTTATTCTGAAAGGTTATGGTCCAAAAATGATATTTATAGTAACGGAGCAGTTTTTCCATTACAAACTTTAGTAGGTAGAAACTATAAATTTGAACTAATAAATTTTTTAAGTCGATTTTCTCATAGTTACGGATTTGATAAGCTGATAGGGTATTTTTATTGTTTGAACGGGAAGGTTAAATCTTTAGAAGATATTACTGCTGTGTACAGGCATAATGGTCAAGGTATATGGTCTTGTTATTCCAGAACGGAAAAGGCAAAGTTACATATCGAAGAATCGCTTAAATTTTATGATACAGTAGTTCGCGAGAATATCGATCAGGTTAATGTAAAAGAGCTAAAATATCAATTATTTAAAAGGATCATTGATAATAATTCAAATGATAATCAATTTTTGAGATTATTTTCTCAGGAATATAAATTATCCTATAGGTTGAAACTAAAGGTTTTGACTAGACTATTTAAGAATAAGATTAAGGCAATAGCTTAATTTCGGGGTTTAATTAGAAAATAATCTAAGTTTATTAAAGCATTGAAACAGTTACCATTTTAGCTTATTGTAATGTCAAATTGGCCGAAAATTAGCATAATCATACCGGTATTCAATGCAGAGAAATATCTGGATCAATGCACTACGTCGTTATTATCTCAAAGCCTTGCAGCTTGTGAATTTATTTTTGTAAATGATGGTTCAGTAGATGATAGTAGGGATATTATTGAGAATTATCAAAAACAGGATTCTAGAATTAAGCTAATTAATCAAGAGAATCAGGGAGTAAGTGCAGCCAGAAATGCAGGAATAATTAGTGCACAAGGCGAATACATTGGTTTTGTAGATGCGGATGATTATGTTAGCGCAGATTATTTCGAACGATTTCTGGAGTATTCAGGAGCAGATTTGATAGCGATAACCCCAACGGATTTTGGTGTAAATAACAGTTCGCTTGTAAAAATTGTTCAATTTTATCAACACATGCTTACCAGTGATTCTTTTAACTCTGTTTGCTATAAAATATTCAAAAGAGATTTAATTATTGCAAATAGAGTGACATTTCCTGTTGGTGTGTGTTTAGGAGAAGATGCTCATTTTATTATGCGTTTTCTACAATATACGCAAACCGTAGCACTCCTTCCGGATAATCAAGGCTATTTTTATAGGGAAAATCAAGAAAGTGCAACAAAATCACCGGTAAAGGATTATAGCGTTTTTGACAGAGTATTTTCAGAGTTTAAATTGAATCATCAAAAACAGTATAACATTCCCTTAACTGTAACTGAAATATTAGATGCAAAATTGCAGAAGCTTTGGAAAACCTATATGGCTGCTTTGTCTTTGTATTTCAGAGCCAATTCTGTTATGGATAAGAGTGAACGAAAACAATTGATTCAAAAATCGATGATGGAGTTCTCTATCATTTATACCCAAACGGCTCATCATGCGTTTTGGCAATCAGCACGGGGTCGGTTTGAGCAATTCGTTCTGAGTGCATTAGTTCAACAACAATTTTGGAAATTAAAAATGGCTTATGGCTATAGTCATTACAGAAACGGTATCAAATAATTAAATTAATATGAAGGTATTACTATTTTTCCACGGAGGAAGTGGAAACAGAGGTTGTGAAGCGATAGTGGTTACAGCTGTTAAGGTTATCAGACAAAAATATTCTGATGCTTACGTAGCTTTAGCCTCGGCTAATCCAGAATCAGATCATTGTATTAATGGATTGGACGAAATTATTTTTCATAATCAAAACAGAAGTATAAAACCCTATTCTGCCTTATATTTCAAAAACTATTTGAATGTAAAAATTAATAATAGTCAATCTATTTCTTATCGTTTGGCACATAAAGATATCATTGATAGAATTGATGACTTTGATGTCTTTTTGTCTATAGGAGGTGATAATTACTGTTATGGTTCTATTCCGGATTATTATGAATTGGATCGATTGATTAAGTCAAAAGGTAAAAAACTAATGTTGTGGGGAGCCTCTTTAGGTCAGGAGGATTTGAATCCTGAAAAAATACATGATTTAAAGAGTTTTGATCATTTAATGATTAGAGAATCGGTTTCTGAATCTCAGTTAAAAGAATCAGGATTAACTAATACTGTATTAATTGCTGATGGTGCTTTTTTATTGGATAAAGAATTGTTGCCATTACCTCAAGATTGGCAACAGGGTAATACTATCGGGTTTAATTACAGTCCTTTAGTAGAAAAAAAAATACCGGAAAGCAGGGCATCCGTTATTCAACTATTAGAGCACATTCTTTCAACTACTAATTATACTATAGCTTTTACACCTCATGTGATACAGCCCGGTAATGATGACTATGAGTGCATGCAAAGATTGATTGATGATTTGGGTAGTATTGCACACAATAGAGTCTTATTGTTGCCTAATCATTTAACAGCTGCCCAATACAAAGGCTATATTTCCCGTATGGAACTGTTTATTGGTGCTCGTACTCATGCCACTATTGCTGCTTATTCTACCAGTGTTCCAGTGATGGTTTTGGGTTATAGTATTAAATCCTTGGGAATAGCGAAAGATTTATTTGGTTATCCTCGTTTAGTTCTTGATAAATCAGAATTACGTAATAGTGATTTATTGATTCAGAAATTTGAAGAGTTGCAAAAAGATAAGGATGCGATTAAAGAACATTTGAAAGAAGTGTTGCCTAAAATGAAGTCATTATCCATGTCTGCTAATGAGTATTTGTGAAATTTAATGAGTGTAAAGAAAAAAATACTCTTTGTAATCCCGAGTTTAGGTGCGGGTGGAGCAGAGAAAAGTCTGGTCAATTTATTGCATCAAATTGATTTTGAACACTATGAGGTCGATTTGTTTTTGTTTAAAAAGGCAGGTCTGTTTTTAAACTCAGTACCTACAGAAGTAACTATTCTTGAACTACCTGAATTGTTTGAAAAATTCAATTCGAGTTTAGTACATTCCATTTTGTATTTTCTAAGTAGAGGAAAAATTAAGTTGCTTTTTTCCAGAATTCAATTTTTTATAATAAATAGACTAAATTCGAATAGTGCCATTGCAGAACAAAAATCATGGAAATATTATCAGCACTCCATAAAGGGTTTAGAAAAAAAATACGATGCAGCTATTGGTTTTTTAGAAAAATCGGCTATCTATTTTGTGGTGGATAAAGTAAAGGCAACAAATAAATTAGGATGGATACATACTAATTATGCAACTTCAGGAATGAATCCAGCGATTGATTCTCGTTATTTTAAACAACTCAATCATTTGGTAACGGTTTCGTAACGGTTTCAGAGGAATGTAGCCGTTCTTTATCGCAGTTTTTTCCAACTTTATCAGAGAAAGTTACCGTAATTGAAAATATTATTTCCCCTAAAATAATTCGGAATCTGGCAACTCGGGCAGAGGTTGTTGAATTCGATAAACAAGATCTAACAATACTAACTATTGCTCGTTTAAGTCCTGAAAAAGGTATTGATTTGGCACTATCATCTTGCGCTGTTTTGGTAAAAAGGTATCCTGATTTGAAATGGCTTATTATTGGAGAAGGAACTGAGCGATTAGTTTTAGAACAAGAAATCAAGAAACACCATTTGGAAAATAATTTTTTTCTTTTGGGACTAAAGGAGAATCCTTATCCCTATTTAAAAGACTGTAGTATTTATGTGCAGCCCTCCCGATATGAAGGAAAATCGATTGCTGTAGATGAAGCCAAAATTTTAGGGAAACCTATTGTCGTAACTAATTTTACTACTGCCAAAGATCAAATTAATTCAGGAGTCAACGGATTGATTGCTGACTGAAATGAACCCGGAAGCTATAGCGGATGCTATGGTATCTCTTATTGAGAATAAGGAAATGGCTGCTTTTTTTACTGCTAATTTAAGTAATGAAAAATTAGGTACAGAAGAGGAGATTAATAAATTATACCAGTTGATACATAGTTAAGAATAACTTGATTATTTGAAAATGAAATGAAAATAAAAATGGCTTTTTATATCGAATCGATGGTAGTAGGTGGTGCTGAAAAGGTGTTGATTGATTTAGTTAATAATCTGGACATTTCAAGATTTGATATATCGGTAATTGCCATTTTTAAGAAAAGTGTTTACAGTGATTATGAATTTCAATTTAATCAAACTTTTGCAAGTCATATACGTTATCATTGGTTGGTTGATAATAGTAATCCGTTAAAATATAAAGCGTTCAATTTTCTTTATAACAAACTGCCGAAATCTTGGTTGTATGGTATTTTGAACAAAGAAAAATATGATATTGAAGTGGCTTTTTACGAAGGTATGCCTACTGATTTTGTTGCTCATTCCATTCAAAAAAGTAAAAAAATAGCATGGTTGCATACACATCAAGAGCATTTATATAATTCCATTTCGATTGAACGAAAGAAATATTTAAAATATATTTACGAAAAATACGATAGAATAATTGGGGTTTCTAATTCGGTCTGTAAATCATTTGATGAAATTTTCCCAACTTTAAAAACAACTACAATATATAATCCCTTTCAAGTAGAATTAATTAGGCGCAATGCCCTCGACGATATTTCGTATAGGTTCAATAAGAATACAGTGAATTTAATAACTGTTGGTAGGCTAATTAAAATAAAGGGATATGAACGTCTTATAGAATCGCTTAAAAAATGCAAAGAAAATGGATTTTTTTTTACTTTATGTTTAATTGGACAAGGAGAGGATAAAAATTATTTAAATAAGTTAGTTCATGAATATAAATTAGAAAATGAAATATATTTTCTGGGACATATTGAAAATCCATATCCTTACATAAAACAAGCAGATTGTTTAATTTGTTCATCTTATCTAGAGGGATTGAGTACTGTAGTTATCGAATCTTTAATTTTAGGCACACCTGTTATTACAACTAATTGTGGGGGTATGGATGAAATATTTGGAGAGGTTAATTGTGGTATTATTTGTGAAAATTCAGAAGATGGTATTTATAAAGCAATAAAAGATATATTAGAAAATCCAAGTGTATTGAAGGAATTTAATAAAAATATCACTAGTAGAGGAGATTTTTTTTCTATTGAGAATAGAATTAGTCAATTAGATGAAATTATTGATGTTATTTAGTTATGAAGTTAACAACTTATTTGGTTTACAAGTTTAACAGGTTTTTAAAGTGTTTTATTAGATTAAATATTTTAGATACCGAAAGATCTATAGATTTTCTTTTAGGTCACCCTATTTCTCTTGCAAGATTTGGAGATGGTGAGATGAATATTATTATGGGAGGTGATGTGCATTTTCAATCATATAATAAAGAATTGGCTATAAGGCTATTGAGTTTATTAAAGAATAATAAAAATTCTAATTTGTTAATTGGTATTCCACTTGCAATAAATTCTACAGATGGATACAAAAAAAATGTGAAAGAGTTTTGGGAAATGAATATGGACACAGGTAGGATGCATTGGATTAGATATAGCGGTATTAAAAGGCAATTTTTAAATGCAAGCCTAACAAGATGTTATATAGATTACGAGCAAAAAACTATGAGTAAAATATGGTTTGAAAAATTAATGTTGCTTTGGTTTGATAAGAAAATTTTAATTGTTGAAGGAGAAACTAGCAAGTTAGGTGTAAATAACTCTTTGTTTTCTAATGTTAGTAGTATTGACAGGATAATTACTAGTTCTAGCAATGCTTGGAGCAAATATGATTTGTTGCTAAAAGGAATATTAGAAGTTGCGTATGATTATGATATGATTTTAGTTTCATTAGGACCTACTGCAACTATATTAGCGGAAGATATTTCAACGCAAGGACACAGGATAATTGATATAGGGCATTTAAATCTTGAATACAATAAGTATGTAGAAGACGGATGGGTGGAAATGAGTACTAATGTGATAGATGATAAAAATTATTTTACTCAAATTGTTAAGCAAATATGATAAGTAATTGTATCACCATTTTTACCCCCACTTATAATCGAGCGCATTTACTGAAAAGGTTGTACGATAGTTTGTTGTTGCAAGGCAATTCTAATTTTGAATGGCTTATTGTAGATGATGGGAGTATCGATAATACCAAGGAAGTTGTAGAACAATTTATTAATGAAGACAAAATTATTATCCGGTATTTTTATAAATCCAATGGGGGTAAACATACCGCTATTAATTATGGCGTTCAAAAAGCCAAGGGCGATTTGTTTTTTATTGTAGATTCCGATGATTTTTTAACAACAAATGCAGTCCAACTAAAATGGGAAGCCTGGCAAAAAATCAAAAACAACGATAAGATTGCGGGTATTATTGGTTTGTCTCAATTTACTAATGGTACACTCATAGGAGATGCTTTTTTAAAAGAAAATTGGCAAATTCCTTTTTCAGATTACTATTTGAAATACAATTTAAAAGGAGATAATTCTGTAGCCTTCAAAACTGCAATAATGAAAGAATATCCCTTTCCTGAAAAAGAAGGTATCAAGTTAGTTTTTGAAGCAGTAGTGTGGCACGAAATGGCTAAAAAACACGATGTACTTTGTTTGAATAATGTGATCCAACTGAAAGAATATTTAGAGAATGGATTGACTGATAGCTCCTATAAGTTGTGGTATGCTCAATCGATGGCTTTTTCCTTTTTTCAGTTAATAAAAAACAGTACCTATTCTTTTTATAAGTACCCAAAGGCGTTTGTTGGGAATTTTATTCATTTAATTATTAATTCTTTATTGGCTGATGAAAACTACTTTTGGCAGTTGAAAGGGATTGTCAATAAAATTATTTATGTACTGGTTTATCCAAGAGCTTATTTTTCGTATTGGAGAATGAAATCATTAATTGTAAAGTAATAAAAAATGATAAGAAGAATTATTCAAGCCATTCAATATAAAATCAAGGGAATTTCTAACGAACAATTAACTCTGGAAGCTAATTTGAAAGCGGGTTTGAAAGTCGGTAAAAATTGCTCCGGATTGATTAATTGTACCATTGATTATGGACATTGCTGGTTGATAGAAATAGGCGATGATGTCATCTTTGCTCCTCAGGTTTATTTATTGGCTCATGATACTAGTACCAAAAGAAGTTTGGGATATACCAAAATCGCAAAAATTAAAATTGGGAATACATGTTTTATTGGAGCCCGTGTTTTGATTATGCCGGGAGTAACTATAGGAGCCAATTCAATAATTGGTGCTGGTAGTGTTGTGGTAAAATCAATACCTGCTAATGTGGTGGCTGCAGGTAACCCTGCCAAAGTAATTACAACTGTTGCTGATTATGAAGCAAAGATAAAAGCTGATTTTGAAAATTCACCCCAATATGATTATAGTTACACTATGGGTGGAGGCATAACAGAGGAAATGAAAAATCAAATGTCAAATGATTTAGATAATAAGGCAGGCTATGTTATTTAGTAATATGTTAGTAGTAATCTTGCTAGTAGGGATATTGGTTGTATTTCTGATTGATTTTGTTCCCCAATTTAATACTTGGCAAAGTCGAATTCATATTGGTCGATATGTTTCAAAGGAAGTATGGAAACATAAGCTGGTTGTTAAGTCTTTGCAGTGGTTACATAAAACGCCTACCATCAAAGTTACGGATAATAATAGGTTGATTATTATTGATCTGCTAAAAGGCAATTATAAAAGGAATGCTATACAAAGTTGGCAACAAGCGGCACTTTTATTGGGTTTGAATGATTATGCTACCCAAAACCCCAACGCTACAGTTAGTAAACAAATTAATGATTTTGTTCAATTGTTCAAAGCAAGTTTGATTCGAATGGCAACTGGAAAATCAATCCTACTGAAGTAGATGATATCATATTGGCTTATGCTATTCTTAAAGTTGAAAATTTAGAATTTGAAAAGTACAAGCCCGCTTTTGATTTTTGTTATGAGTTGATTTTAAAATTAAAAGGAGCAGATGGGACTATTACTTATCGTAAACACAATCCGGATTACCGTTATGTGGACACCATTGGGTTTGTCTCGCCTTTTTTAGTGCGCTATGGTTTGTTGTATGATGTTAATGATGCCGTAGCATTAGGAATTAATCAAATACAAGCGTTTAATCAATATGGGATGTTGTCCGATTTATTTATTCCATGCCATACCTATCATTTAAAAACGAAGTTAGGGGTAGGTTTGTTTGGCTGGGGCAGAGGTTTGGGCTGGTATGCCATAGGATTGATTGATGCCTGGCTTGAATTACCTGACAGTCATGCTGAAAAAGAGTTATTGAACCAAAATGTAATTTCATTTGCTAAAATGGCAATGCAGTTTCAAAATAAAAATGGAAGTTGGAATTGGTTGGTAAGCAGTCCGGAAGCAAGAGCCGATTCTTCAACAACCGCAACTCTAGCCTGGTTTTTGGCAAATGCATCGGCTATTGAAAGTATTCAAAAGGATTGTGCCCACCCTACAGCACAGGCGTTAAATTATTTAATGTCAGTAACAAGACGTGATGGAGCTGTTGATTTTTCGCAAGGGGATACTAAAGGTATTGGAGTACATTCACAGCATTTTGATATTTTGCCATTTACGCAGGGATTTGTATTGCGAACGATGAGTTTAAAATAATTATCTTAGATTTTAAAAATGATTTATTTTTTATTTCTCTATAATCTTATCCGAATTTCTTTTTTTAAATTAAGATATTCCGGCTTTAAAGCTTCTTTTTTTCAAAGAATAAGTCCGTCTATAGAAATCAAATTGTTGCAAGGAGGAACTATTTTATTAGGGGAAAATGTATGTATTTCCAGAAATTCTAGTCTTGTAGCTACCAATTCTGGAAGTATTACTATTGGAGATAGAGTTTTTATGAATCAAAATTGTATGATAAGTGCCAAATCTAAAATTAGTATTGGAGACCATTGTAATTTTGGCCCTAATGTTTGTGTATTTGATAATGATCATCGTTATGATACTGTAAACGGTGTGAGTGCTTCAGAATATGCTATAGGAGAAATTAGCATAGGTTCTGGTACATGGATTGCTAGTAATGTGGTGATTTTGCGAGACACAACTATTGGTAAGAATTGTGTTATTGGAGCTGGTTGTGTAATAAAAGGAGTCGTTCCTGATAATACTATGGTATTTATGGAAAGAAATCAAATCCAAAAGAATATTTTATAAATGCGTGTTTTATACATCACCAATCAGATATCGGGAGCAGCTGGCTTAGAAAGAGTATTGTCAATCAAAGCGAGTTATTTGGCAGATGAAATGGAATATGATGTGCATGTTGTAACTTTAAATCAAGGAAGAAAACCTTTGTTTTTTGATTTTAGTAAAAAAATTAAACAGCATGATATTACTGTAGCAGGAAATGTTTTCCAATATATCAAGCAGTATTCATTAGGTTTACGATCTATTGTAAATAGCATTAAACCTGATGTAATTTGTGTGTGTGATGATGGTTTAAAAGCTTTTTTTCTGCCATTCATTTTAAGAAAACCATGCCCAATGGTTTATGAACGACATGTTTCTAAGTATATTGAAATTAAAACAGATTCAGAAAGTTTTTTAGGAAAAATAAAATCTAAAATAACTTTTGGATTAATGGGAATATTAGCAAAATCCTATACTCGATTTGTGGTTTTAACTCATGGAAATACTTTAGAATGGAATTTGAAAAATATAGCAATTATTTCGAATCCACTTTCATTCTATCCAAAAGAAGTTTCTTTATTACAAAACACAACTGTTATTGCTGTTGGCAAACAGACATTTCAAAAAGGATATGATCGGTTATTGCAAAGTTGGAAATTGGTTAATCAAAAATATCCTAATTGGAAACTGGCTATTTACGGAACTATTGATGAAACGCAAGGTTTAGTCGATTTGGCTAAACAATTAGGAATACAAAATAATGTTGATTTTTATCCTCCAAATAAAGAGATTCAAAATCAATACCTAGAAGCCTCAATTTTTGTGTTATCCTCCCGTTTTGAAGGTTTTGGAATGGTTTTGATTGAAGCAATGGCCTGTGGTGTACCTTGTATTTCTTTTGATTGTCCACATGGACCAAAAGATATAATTAATGATGGTCAAGATGGTTTTTTGGTAGAGAATGGGGATGTTGATACTTTTGCTGTACGTATGAATCAATTGATAGAGAATGCTGTTTTAAGACAAGAAATGGGGATTCATGCTAGAGAGAATGTAAAGCGTTTTTTACCTGAAAATGTCATGATGCAATGGGATGAATTGTTTAAAAAAATTACTTCATGAAAATTCTATATTGTACGAATCAGCTTTATGCACATGGAGGTATAGAAAGAATGCTATCTCAAAAAATTAATTATTTATTAAACGAAGACCACAAAGTTTACTTATCTACTTTTGAACAATCCAAGAGACCAGATATTTATCCATTGAATAATAAACTGTCTCGAGTTGATTTGGAAATTAATTATCATAATAACTGTAGTTATTTCCATCCTAAGAATTTAATTAAAATACTAAAGCATTATTTTCGATTGAGAGGATTGATTAAAAAAATCCAACCTGACATTATAGTTTCAATCAGTTATACACCAGAACAATTTTTTTTACCATTCATAGAAAGAAGAATTCCAAAAGTTAAAGAACTTCATTCTTCAGGCGTAGTTGTTGGTATTTCGGGAAACGAAGAGAGGAAATCAATAAAAGGGAAATTAACGAATATTTTTAAAAAATATGATGCTTTGGTTTTATTGAATAAAGATGAGGTACCTTATTTTGAGGGATGTAAAAATGTTGTTATTCCTAATTTTACCGATTTTAAGTCAAATTTACAAGAGATAAGTATTAAAGAAAAAACAGTAATTGCAGCTGGTAGAATAGCTCCCGTAAAACAATTTCATGAATTGATTTATATTTGGAAAATGATACATCATGATTTTCCAGAATGGCAATTTAAATTATTTGGAGATGGCGATTTAAAATTAATAGAAGAACTTCAAAACTTGATTAACAGTTTAGATTTATCCTCTAGTTTTTTATTGAAACCTTCAATTAGTACCTTGCAACAAGAAATGGAAAAAGCCTCAATATATGCAATGTCTTCTGCAACAGAATGTTTTCCTATGGTATTGTTGGAAGCTCAGGTTTGTGGCTTACCAATTGTTTCTTATGATTGTCCTTTTGGACCAAGAAATATAGTGACTAATGACCATGATGGTTATTTGACCAGTCAAAATAATCACGAAGATTTTGTTAATAAACTGTCTGAGTTGTTATTGAATGAGACGAAGAGAAAACAATTTAGCAACAACGCCCGGCAAAGTGTGCAACGTTTTTCAAAAGAGAATGTGATGGCACAGTGGAATAAATTATTTACCCAATTAATTATAAAGAATTGAATACTTTAGTTCCTATTGATATTTATACTCCGTTTTACTATTATATAATATTAATAGTAATATTGATTACTTTTTTCAGATCGAATGCTATAGCGATAAACGCTACTAAAAATTTAGGTTCGATTAAATCACTTGCCGGATTTTTATTATTGTTTGTTGTTGCTTATATGGGATTAAGGCCTATTAATTGGCGTTTTGGGGATATGGTAATCTATAACCAATCTTATGAAAACTATCTTTACGGTATGCCTTTTATACCGTCAAGCGATATTGTTTTCGAGTATTTTATGTACAACTGCGCTCAGATTATGACCGCTTCAACGTTCTTTTTAGTATGTACACTGCTGTATGTACTTCCTTTATGGGCAGCCTGTATCAAATGGTTTGGAGCATATCGATATTATGCTTTTTTGGCATTAGTTGCTTCTTTTTCTTTTTGGGCTTTTGGAACTAATGGAATTCGAAATGGTATCGCTACCTCTATTTTTTTGTATGCTTTATCCAGAGATAAAATTGTTTTTAAAGTGCTATTTGTAATTATAGCCATAGGTTTTCATAAATCGATTGCAATTCCGACGGGAGCTTTAATTTTGACCTATTTTTATGCTGATTCAAAGAAATATTTCTACGGCTGGCTGGCCTGTATTCCTTTGTCCTTAGTGGCCGGAGGTTTCTGGGAGGGTTTATTTGCAGGATTAATGGCAGATGACAGGGTAAGTTATTTAACAGGAACCAATGAACAGGGAGAGTTTTCTAGTACGGGTTTTCGTTGGGATTTTTTGTTGTATTCTGCTTCGGCGGTGTATGCGGCCTATTTTTTTATTTTTAAAAAGAAATTTATGGATCCCACCTACAATCGTTTGGTGTGTATTTATTTAGCTGCCAATGGGTTTTGGGTTTTAGTGATTAGGGCTAATTTTTCCAATCGTTTTGCTTATTTGTCCTGGTTTATGATGGGGATTATCATCGTGTATCCATTTTTAAAAAAGATTCAAATAAAGAACCAACATAGAGTTTTGGCAACAGTTTTATTGGCTTATTTTGCTTTTACCTATTTAATGAATGTGATTTTAATTAATCCTTAAAAAATATATATGAATAACAATTTGATTAGTGTAATAATTCCTGTTTACAATGTTTCTAAATATCTAAGGCAATGTTTAGACAGTGTTATTAATCAAACCTATAAAAATTTAGAAATCATTTTGGTAAATGATGGTTCTACTGATGATAGTTTGAAAATATGTGAAGAATATAAATTGATAGATAATAGGATTGTTTTAATTTCTAAGGAAAATGGTGGTTTAGCAAGCGCTAGAAATACAGGTATAAAAGCAGTAACTTCTGAGTATTTACTTTTTATTGATAGTGATGATTGGATGGCGCTTGATGCTATTGAGGACGTTTTTCCATATATTAATAATGTAGATTTAGTATGTTTCTCATTCATAAAAGAATATCCAGACAATCAGGTTGTTAGAAAGTTTGGTTTAAATGGAAAATATGATGCAGAATTTTTACAAAGAAGAATTACGGGTCCAATAAAAGAAGAATTGAGCGACCCTAGTCATTTAGAAACTTTAGTTACCGCTTGGGGAAAAATTTATAAAACCGCTATAATTAAAAATAATAATATTATTGCTAAAAATCTTAGCGAAATAGGAAGTTGGGAAGACGGGCTGTTTACTTGGGAATATTTAAACTGTTCCAAATCAGTATATATTTTGGATAAGCCATTTTATAATTATCGAAAATTTAATCCCACTTCAATTACATCAAATTACAAAAAAGGATTTCTAAATAAAACTAATTTTCTATTTGATTTAATTTTAGCTAATTTAAAATCAAATAATAAAAATGATGCTTTTTATGAGGCTTTCAATAATAGAATATGTCTCAGTATAATTGGTTTAGGATTAAATGAGACTTACAATAAAACATCTTTTTGTATTAAATTAAAAAATTTAAAAGAGATTCTTAATTCTCAGCATCATAAGGATGCTTTTTCTAAATTAAAACTAAAATATTTTCCTTTTCATTGGAAATTATTTTTCTTATTTGCCAAATACAAAATGCCGCTTCCATTGTTATTTATGTTACTGGCAATTAAAAAAATTATTAAAAAATAGGTCATGCAGGAACCCATACGCATTTTACAATTATTTACGATTTTAAATCGTGGAGGAGCCGAAACCAATGTGATGAACTATTATAGAAAATTAGATAGAAATAAATTTCAATTTGATTTTGTGGTACATCGGGAGGAAAAAGGAGCTTATGAAGACGAAATTTTAAGCTTAGGAGGAAAGATATTTAGGTTTCAAAATATTAATCCCTTGAAATTGGAAAATTACAAACTTCAAATAAAGCAGTTTTTTGATTTTCATGATTATCAAATTATTCACGGTCAATGCTCTGAGTTGGGTTATTTTTTTTATAAGGAGGCTTCTAAGCGTAATGTTCCTGTAATTATAGCACATGGACATAATTCAAAATCAAAAGTGGACTTGAAATTCCCGTTTCGCTGGTTTTGGAAGAAAAGCATGATGCGCTATGTCAATACTTATTTTAGCTGTGGGGATGAAGCCAGCGTTTGGCTTTTTGGTAAAGAAAAAGCCAAGGAGGCGTTTACAATGACTAATGCTGTTGATTCAGGATTATTTAAATATAATCCAGAGTTTTCGAAGCAAATAAAAAAAGAATTAAAAGCATCGGAAACGAGAAATTACATCCATGTTGGACGCTTTAATATTCAAAAAAATCATGAGTTTTTAATCGCTGTCTTTAAAGAACTTTTACAAAAAGATACCAATCAAAAATTGTTTTTAGTAGGCGAAGGAGAATTGAAAAGCCAAATTCAAGAGCAAGTAGCAAAACTAGGAATCGAACAAAAAGTGGTTTTCTTAGGTTCCAGAAATGATGTCAATCAATTGCTTCAAGGGATGGATGTGTTTCTTTTTCCATCCTTATTTGAAGGTTTACCAGTATCTCTAGTCGAGGCGCAAGCAAGTGGGATTCAATGTGTAATTTCCGATGGTATTCCAAAGGAAGCTATATTAATTCCAGAGCGGGTTACAGTAATCTCTTTAAAAGAATCGGCTATTCAATGGGCTAATAAAATTCAAGCTTTGAACCCATTCGATAAAAAAGATGTTTCCCCAATTATAAAAGCAAAAGGATATGATATTGATTCCAATGTTCAAATCTTAGAAGAAAAATATTTGTCCCTTTTAAGAAAAAAATAATGAAAACCTTAACTGTTTTTACTCCAGCTTATAATAGAGCACATTTACTTCCGAGGCTATATGAAAGCTTGTGCAGGCAAACTTCTGATGATTTTGAATGGTTAGTTATTGATGATGGTTCTTCCGATAATACGAAAGAATTAGTAACACAATGGATTCAAGAGCATAAAATTGCTATTAGATACATTTATCAGGAAAACGAAGGAATGCACGGAGCTCATAATACGGCTTATAAAAAGATATACACAGAATTAAATACTTGCATCGATTCGGATGATTACATGCCAGATCATGCGGTGGAGTTGATTCTGAAGAAATGGAATAGTATGGATCAGGAAAAATATGCAGGAATTATTGGTTTGGATGCTTTGGAATCGGGACAAATAATAGGAACTCAGTTTCAAACCGCCTATACCACCTTAGAGGATTTTTATTTAGAAGGAGGTAAAGGAGACAAAAAATTAGTGTATCGAACGGATGTAATCAATCGTTATCCTGAATATCCTGTTTTTGAGGGAGAAAAATACGTAGGTTTGGGTACCAAGTATTTGTTTATCGATAAAGACTATCAATTGGCAACACTCAATGAAGTGTTGGTAATTGTGGAGTACCAAGAAAACGGTTCCAGTAATACCATGTTTGCGCAGTATTTAAAATATCCAAAAGGATTTATATACAATCGCATTACAACCATGCAATATTCAAAATCAATCAAACGAAAATTCATTGAAGCCATTCATTATATTTCAAGTTGTATTATTTTGAAAAAAAGGAATTTTTTAAAAGATACTCCCGAAAAAGCATTGACTGTATTAGCTATTCCTTTTGGGGTGATGCTTTATTTATTGATTCAATATAAAGTGAAGATAAAATAGTTTTGAAAAAAATAATCCGCACCTCTACTGTTGCCCTATCTTTGGATTTTTTACTCAAAGGGCAATTGGCTTTTTTGAACCAATATTTTGAAGTAATTGCTGTTTCTGGAGAGGATGAACACCTAAGAACTGTTGCCGAAAGAGAAAAAGTAAAAACTATTGCAGTTCCGATGCAAAGAAATATCAGTCCATTAAAAGACTTGGTTTCTTTATGGCAATTGTACTTTTTATTTAAAAAAGAAAAACCACAAATTGTTCATTCCATTACTCCCAAAGCAGGTTTGCTATCTATGCTAGCGGCAAAATTAGCTGGTGTACCAGTGCGGATACATACCTTTACTGGATTGATTTTTCCTGATAAAAAGGGTTTTTTACAACGACTGTTGATTTTTATGGATCGCTTGCTTTGTGCTTGTGCCACGCATATTTATCCGGAAGGACAAGGAGTCAAGAAGGATTTAATACAGTATAAGATTACTTCTAAACCCTTGAAAGTAATTGCTAATGGAAATGTTAACGGAATTGATACTGCTTATTTCTCTAAAGATGAGGTTTCATTACATGAGAAGGAATCCTTAAAAAAAGAGTTAGGAATCAGTGATAATGATTTTATTTTTGTCTTTGTAGGGCGTTTGGTAGGAGACAAAGGAATCAATGAATTAATAAGTGCTTTTTCCCAGCTTCCAACTCCCAACTCCCGACTCCTTTTGGTAGGTCCTTTAGAATCTGATCTCGATCCCCTATATGCAGAAACCCTAAAAGAAATCGAGAACAATTCCAATATTATTTCAGTTGGATTTCAAAATGATGTACGTCTTTATTATTCTATTTCTGATTGTTTGGTTTTTCCATCTTATCGCGAGGGTTTTCCCAACGTGGTTTTACAGGCAGGAGCAATGGGATTACCGAGTATAGTTACGGATATAAATGGCTCAAATGAAATTATTGTTGATGGAGAGAATGGAATTATTATTCCAGCTCAAAATACAATAGCACTTCAGGAAGCCATGTTGAGAATGATACCCAAAGGAGCATTTTACAATCAATTGCAACAAAATGCCCGTAAAATGATTGTTTCCCGATACGAACAAAAAGTGGTTTGGGAGGCAATTTTGGAAGAGTATAGAAAGTTAGAAGTGTAGAGAACAGAAGGCAGTTTAAAATAACGAATAAAAACTAAGGACTAGTCAATAACGACTAAAAACAATATGTATCAATCATTTTTTAAAAGAATAATAGATTTCGTTGCCGCCTTTTTTGGTCTACTTTTTTTGAGTCCAATATTTTTATTAGTTACCATTGGTTTGTTTTTTGCTAATCAGGGAAAACCTTTTTTCTTTCAATTGCGTCCGGGTAAAGATGGAAAGATTTTCAAAATTGTCAAGTTCAAAACCATGAATGAGTTCTTTTGTTCGTAAAACCTCTTTGGATGAGATTCCACAATTATTCAATGTTTTAAAGGGGGATATGAGTTTGATAGGCCCCAGACCTTTGTTGGTTCATTATCTGGATTTGTATTCTGATTTTCAAAACAGACGACATGAAGTTAAACCAGGAATTACAGGTTGGGCACAGGTCAATGGTCGTAATGCCATTTCGTGGGATACCAAATTTGATTTGGATGTTTGGTATGTAGATCATATTTCCTTTGTTTTGGATTTGAAAATTCTATTCAAAACCATTTTGAAAGTACTAAAGAGTGAAGGAATTAATGCAGCCGATGCTGCCACAATAGAACCTTTTAATGGAAACTAAACTATATTTATACGGAGCCAGCGGACATTGTAAAGTAGTTATTGATATTTTAAAGTCCAATCAAGAAGTCGTTACCGCAATTCTTGATGATAATCCTAAAACGGAGGTGTTGTTAGATGTTTCTGTTATTCCGTCCAGAGAATTTGTTTTTGAAAAGGGGAGCAAATTAATTGTTTCTATTGGAGACAATGCGATACGAAAAAAAATAGTTCAAAGACTGAGAGTTGGTTTTCATTTGGCGATTCATCCCAAAACCATAATTTCATCTTTTTCAAGTATTG